>NZ_JBNGOY010000031.1:0-67616 GCF_050589805.1 Carboxylicivirga fragile
AAATATCCTTTTTTACTACCCCTAAATCCCCTAAAGGGGTGCGATAGCTATCGCACTTAAGCCTCCACTTTAGGGGAGGTTTGGAGGGGTAAAACGAAGGTAAAGTTACAAACTGTAAGTTTGCTTGTTCACAAAAATACTTCTTGGACACCCTCTTTTTTGGTAATATCTAGTTCAACTTTCAAAGCTAAGCTGACAGAAGAGCTCTTAATTCTTTAGCCCCATTTCCAATTTTTTCTTCACTTCTCGTAAAACCCTTTTATGTAGTCGGTTTTTATATTCATCCACAAAGGTAATGACGGGTGCTTTGTCGATTTTGGCCAACTCACGCAAAGCCCACGAAAGCGCCTTTATTATCATTTCTTCGTGGTCATCAACCACCAAGCGACAAATATCTAATGTTCGCTTAGCGTCACCAAAGCCGCCTCTTGCTTTTTGGTTGAGCGAAACGGTGGCCACAACAGCTATTCTTCTCATCCAAAAATTATCCGCTTCAAGGTAACGTTTTACTTTCTCTGTACTGACAAGGTTTTCTCTCCAGGCACGGCCAACCACAAGTGCTCCAAAATAATCAACCGAAACCCAATTGTCTAAATTTTTCTCAATGCTTTCAATATATTCTTCGCTCAGTGATTTATAAACATTTTTCTCCGCTTGCAGATACTCAAAAGCTATTTGTTGTAATTCAAAAACGTCTTTGTCAATTAAGCGCTTTATAAGTTCTAATTTTTCATTCGTTCCCTTTGCTTTTGTCAACTGTTTTAGCTCTTTAAGCACAATTTTTAAATTAGGAACAGTCACGCCAACAACATGCATTTTAGTCGGATATGATTTCTTTGCATATTCAATTCGTTTCTCGTCTGCAAATCCTTCAAGTGATTCTCTGATGTCCTTTATCAAATTCTCCATGCTATGGTTCTTAACTCCACTTGCTCCAGGGTAAATTTCAAGGATAAATCCATTTTTGTGTACTTATAATTGATATCATCCATCTTAATGGAGTCTAATGTATAAATAAACCCCGGGTGTTTTGTTTTAAATTGGGTCATGTTTTCAACAAAAGTAACAATAGTACCTTCGCGTGTTAAGCAACTTTTTAAAAAAACGTAGATGTCAAGCATATCGGTATAGTTTAGAACCGATTCTTCCAGCTTTTCCTTATTCGTATTTATTTCCCGCAGTATTGTTTCTGTCGCAATCTCCTTTTGTTTTTTCAGTTTCTTTGAGGCCGTCCATTCGTTTAAATAAAGAGCCAGAAACAAGGTAAAGTTATTCGAGTTGACCCCATGCCAATGTACCTCTTAGCTTTGCCCAAGAGGTACTCCAAGAAGAAAATGTATTATTTATTCGCTAATCCAAAATATCGTCAATACTTTGATAACCGTACAATGGGGGAATACCCGACATGAATTCTTTCGTCAGGCTTTCGCTGTCTAAGATTAAAGTATCACCATCTATGATACGCTCGTTACGTAGCTCCTGCGCCCAGGTAATAATACTATCGATGGTAGGCACTTCAAGATTCAGTTGATCGGCCATCCACTTTGCAATACATAGGCCGTAGTGAATATCGTCGGTAAAGAAACGGTGATCCTTATCAATCACCCACGCACCGTTTTCTAATTGAACGGTAGGTGGCTTAATGGCACCCAAGGTTTCCGACGTAGTAAACGATACACGTATATCGGTGTTTTCCGACTCGTAGGTAACGCGTTCGAGACTTAAATAATCGAGCATGTAAGTGAAGTTATGCTCTGGATATTTTAGTTTGATGGCCTCTCTAACCTTTGAATAATCGGCATCTAAGGCCTGAAGCAGATCGGCCGATTTTTGATCGTAATCGCGATAAAAGTAAGGGATATCTTCTTTGTTAGCCCATTTGCCTTCGCACTTTAAAAATAAACCATAACAACGTGATGGGTGGATAATTTGATTATCGACCGACAAGGTTAATGACAAAAAGTTATCGGCCAGTTTAAAGGCACCTTTCTTTAACCAGCGCTCACAAATGTTTTTCAAGAAGCGCTCATTCAAATCATCAAAACGCTCTGGTGGCGAAACAGCTACCACATTTACTTCTTTGCAACCATAGGTTACGCCTACCTTACCGTACTCAATAATTCGGCAAATCCATGGAATAAGACCGATGGCAAAGGTTGTGATTGTTGCCAAATCAAACTTATTTTTGATCTCATCCACCATCCAGTTAAAACCGGCCTGCCCATAGATGGTACCAACAAATACTTCCTTGTCATTCGACAGATGTGGCGCTAAATTATGAAGCGCTATGCGATACTTACATACTGGCATGCACAAAATCACAAAATCGGCCTGTGGAATTACCTCTGCCGGATTATCACTAATCTTAATTAGTTCGCCTTTAAACTCCTCCTCAAGCTCCCCATTAATCGATTGTAGTTGAAGATCTACATTGGCAGACCACTCCTCAGGTCTACGCGTAAGAATATTGACTTTGAAACCTGCTTTGGAAAGAAAAGGAATTAAAATGTGCGCACTACTACCACCACCAACGATGCATACTTCTTGATTAATCATAACGGCAAATTGTTTTTAATGTGTATTGTTATAGTTACAACCCTCCTTGAGATAAACTGCGAGTGATTCACTCCTACAGCTCTCTCGAACACATAACACACATTATACAGCCGATTATCTTACTTAGTAGACATACAATAGAATGGCATGGGAAAACGATAAGTATAATTTCGTAATCAAATTAATAAGGTTTTAAGGTAGGCTTTATTAAATGGAATAAGCCATAATTGTAGAATTCTTTTTAATAGCCCGCACTAATTTTGTAGTACTAGCACAGCTTACAAAGCTGCGCTTTCAGAGGCCTTAAATTTAAGCAACATTTTATTCACTCTTCCAATTATAATTAACAGTATAAAAAAGCTCCTCGTAGCAAGAGATATGCTCAACAAAGCTGATCAAATGCGCATGTGAGAAAGAAATATCATTTAACCCGTAGGCCCATGAATCAACACCTTTGGTAAAAACAAAAAGCCCACTTTCGTTCGGATCTTGAGTCGAAATATAGGGATTGAGGTAATCGTAGTCATCCACATAGCTACAATTATTATCCAGCAATATCCACTTGCCCCCAACAAAAACTTCTGACATCACATGTCCGGCAAATGCTTTGGTTTCACCATTAATATAGCGGTAAGCCCAATCAACATCGGCAGTCTCCACTAAAAGAGCAGGAAATCTAAGTTTACGTAACAGGCTTGAAATCATAAGAGCTGATGTATGGCAGCCATACAGGGTTTTTCCTTCATATAGTTCATTAACGTTCTCTTTACCTACCATTGAACCTCCCGCGTTTTCAAAGGTGAAATTCTGATTCACCCAATGACAAACCTTCAAAACACCATTTATATCATTTAAATATGTCCCGATTGCCGCACGAACCTCATCTACATAGATTGCTTTAAGATCAGATTGCTCACCTGGCTCAAGGTATTTTTCCGGATGTTCATAATCGATGCCAAAGCTAAAATCCACTGACTCCATATCCAGTTCACATTCTGCTTCAAATTCAAGTTCAAACTCAACCAAACTTCCCTTAAAATAAAACATCATTGTGTGATTGCTACTAAGGATATCAAAATCTTCCAAGCCTCGTATTCTATTAGCAGATGCTTGTGTAAGTATTAGCTCAAACTCATCACCGTTTCGCTGGACAGTTAAACTGCCCTTATCGGTATGGTACACTCCCGAAAACGCTTCGGTTGCGGCATCATAATCAAGCACAGCAACACACTCATAGGCATCCGTGTCGGTCAATTTATTGTTCGAGCGAAACACATCGCCTTGCAGGATGTCAGCATGTTGCGAGTAAATAGGCATATTTATAAAATATCCTGTACCTGTGGCATTTTCGCCATCAAAATATAAGTTGTCGGAAAACAGGCTAATGATATATACATATCCAAAGTCAGGGCCATTCTCTGTGAAGTAGTGTATGGTTCCTTTTGAGATAGGATACTCAATGCCATCAATATAAAAGGCATTTATTCCAGTATCGGGTACTATATCTTTTTCATCGTCTTTATTACAGCCTGCAACTATAAGCGCTGCGGCTATTAGCAGGATTATAATCTTAAGGGTTTTCATAATGAAAGAGTTGGTTCAAGGATTTAAGATAAGTTACGAATGAACCACTGGGCTGTCAATGTATTTTGTATGGTTAAACGAGAGCAAATTTTAAAAACAACGGCCCTGTACTTGAAAATAACTCCGATAACATAAAAACACACATTAACTATCCAGCCAGTCTTTAAATAAACTAACTCTTTCCCTACTGATTAGTATGCGCTCGTCGTTACAGTGATATAATTTTATTTTTAAACGACTCTGCGAATAAGCTGTAATATCAGAAATAGCTGTGTGTTTAATAATATACTGCCGATTAATCCTAAAAAAGATATCAGGGTTAAGTCGATCAATTAAAGCGTCTAAAGAGTAGTCGATCAAATATTGGCGATTCTCTAATGTTTTCAAATAGGTCCCTTTCGATTCACTATAAAAAAATGCAATTTCTTCAATTGGAATAGACTTGATATGGTCTCCAACACGCACTGTAAAACGCTTCTTAAAGTCCTTAACCAGCATTTGCCTGACTCTATCAATCACCTCGGCTGTGAGAAAAGGAACAGACTGGCCTACACGCTCATGATAACGACACAAAGCCTTCTCAAGCTCCTGCTTATCTATGGGTTTTAGTAAATAATCGACACTATTAACCTTAAATGCCCGAATAGCATAATCCTGATAAGCGGTTGTAAAAATAACCGGTGAATCAATATTGACTTTTTCAAATATTTCAAAACTTAAACCATCTGCCAGTTTAATATCCATCATAATCAGGTCAGGCATATTGTTTGCTTTAAACCACAGAATGGCATCCTCCACCGTATCAATTTCGGCTAATATTTTTATGGACGGATCACATTGAAGCAATAAGTCCTTTAAACGCTGGGCAGCCAGTATTTCATCCTCAATTATTACAACTTTTATACTCATAGTTCTTGTGAATCAAGCTTCAGCATTTTCTTCTTCTTTCAACATCGAGAGCAATGGTATTCTCACTTCAAAACATTCTTCATCCTCCCTAACAATAAGCGGATTGGAACTAAAATAACGATATCGCATTCTTATATTCTCCAGTCCAATACCTGTTGAATCTTCTTTCTCTTTCTTCTTATTTACCGTATTGCTTATAACAATATAATCTTCCTCAAGCCACACTTTAACATTCACGGGTTTTTTCTTGGCAATGACATTGTGTTTTACCACATTCTCGAGTAGCATTTGAAGCGACATTGGAACCACTCTGCCCTCTTGGTATAAAGCATCACTAATAGTTACAATCAGATTATCACCATACCTTATTTTTAACAGGAAAATATAATCCTTTAAGGCATCCAGCTCTTCTTTTAAGGTTACTGTTTCATTGTTTTTTTGTTCAAGTACATATCGATACAAATACGATAGTTTCTTAACAAAAGCTTCCGCTCTATATGGATCAGAATGAATCAATTGAATCAGAGCATTAAGGCTGTTAAAAAGGAAATGTGGATTAACCTGACTCTTTAAAGTCTCGTATTGTAATGCAGTATGCTCATGCTTGAGTTTCTCTTGCTCAACAGCAGCGTCTTTCCATTTTCCGAAGAACAATATACTGTTACTTATCAATGATGAAATCACCAAAAATGAGAAGGCTATTTTAAGACTCATCATAACCTGTTGCATAAAACTAGCCCACTGCAATTGTTCACTATTATAATGCCATACGTAAACCACCAGCATAGTAAAGACGATAAAAACAGCACATAGCAAAACCACTCCAAGAGATTGTATAATTAATCGTCGTACAGGGTACCTTAGCCACGGCACCTTTGCATCCAATTTCTTGACCATCCAGGTAACGCTCTTTAACATCGGCCAGCCTGCAATAAAAGAGAACAAGATATTTTTAAGAACGACCACAAGGGTAAAATCGCGAAAACCCATTATAAAATACACAATACCATTGCCAATTAATGCCAATAACAAGACTTCAAGTAAAAAGCGAGTGATTTGTTTTGAAAAGCTAGTGTGGGCCATTTAACTCTTAATTCATTGTAAAGGTGAATATACCAAATAATTAGATTCAGTAAGCAATAAGCATAAGGCGAGTGTGCCATTTAGTGCATTTTTAATACTCAGCCTACGCTACTTGACTTTTCAGATGGTCGTCAGAGGAGTGATCCCCTTTTACATTAAACTAAAGAATTACTCCATAGCCATCTCATCATTGGCTTTCCGAAGTGCCTCCTGTGTAACCTGCTTGCCCCAATTAGGGTCAATAACTGAATCTGGTACAAAATGTTGAAACTTTTCAAGCGCCAATTTATACAATGGTACTGCCTTTTCAATACCTCCCCCCATGGCAGCAGGCATATTTTGAATAAAGGTAGCTTCCAGATAATAGGCTCTGGGATTATCAGGGTTTAATTGCTTTGCTTGTGCCAGCGCCTTATTGGCCATTCCCATATATTTCATACCTCGCCCAACAGGATCAACCATTATTCGTGAAGGATACAAAAAAGCCTGTAATACATATAGCTCTGATTCATCCGGAGCCACTTTTTGTGCCGTGTCAATCCACTCTTGTGCACGATCCAATACCTTATCCTTTTCGTCCCCATCGCTTATTTGAAAACTCATCAAAACATAGCTATAAGCTGTATAATACATCGGTTGCCACTTATCACTTTCCACCCGACTTATTCGCTCAAAAGCATTCGCACTTGTCTGGTAGTGTACAATAGTTGAAGAACGGTTAAGTTGCTCAATGGATTGTTGCATCTTTTGAAGATACACATCATCATTTGCCCGACTAAAAAGAGAAATAAAAACTCCAATAGAAATTAAAAATACCTTCATCATAACTTTAAGATTTATTGATTAAAACATTAGCATTAATACCAATACCGCCTGTTGACGTATGGGTGACACGATGGCTTTACGGTCATAAACACCATTCTTATTTTGTGTTGAGCTAAACTCGTAGCCATAAATGTTGGTTCGACCTGTGACATTGTTGACCATCAAATGAATAACCGCTTCTGTATTCAACATATGAGTCAAGTACGTCGCGTTAAGACTTATATCGTGATAAAAATTGGTACGACTTTGCATGTATCCTGATAAATTGGGATCATGATAAGGACGTGGGCTAGCAACAGCATAAGTCACACAAAAAAAGGAGCTCAATGCCGGTACAAAACGCTTCCACACCAATGATAAATTATGAGCCGAAGCATAGGCTGGTGTTGTTTCCACCGGATAATCCCGATATAACCTTTTAGAATCGTTGTAGGAGTAGGAAATCCAATAATCCGTATTTTTAAAGGTATCTCCATCGCGCCAGAACAGTTCCAATCCTTGCGAAGAGCCATAGCCATTATTGTGATAGGCTTCAGGCTTCATACTGAATGGAGTGTCAAATGTGAGTAGCTGCGAATACGTTTTATTATAAACCTCAACCCTAAACAGCTTATTCTCATGCTTGTACTGATAATTTAAAATATAATGCGACGATCGCTCTGTTTGTAAATTGGGGTTTACTTTCAGATAATCCTCCTGCGGATTCTGAAAGAAAGTTCCATAAGCGAAAGAAACCTGACTGTTTTGCCCTGTTTTAAAGGCACCTGATAGACGTGGCGAAAACTGGGATTGACCAATCAGGCTGCTATACTCTGACCGACCTCCAAATCGAAGTGCCAGCTTTGGACTAATCTGCCAATCGGCTTCAACAAAAGTGCCCAATTGATTATTGCCATATTGAAGGATGACTTGTTCCGAAGGTAAATTTATAGATTGATTATAATGATGTGCGTACCATTCAACTCCGGCCTTCCATTTGAACCTTGCATTGCCTAGATGTGTAGCTTTAAATTTTAAATGCTGACCATTATTGGTGGTACGCATAGCCATTTCATCCAGATCCAATCGATCAACATTATACGCATAAGCGATTCCTCCTTGAAACATCCATTTCTCATTAAGCATATCCGTAAAGCTGGTGTTCGCATAGACATTTCGATCATCCAATATGAGATTCTGTTCAACTTGCTCTGAAAAATTATGATATCGCATATCCATTTGATTGAGTTGAAAGGACGCAAAGGTTTTGACTAAACCTGACTCACCAACTTTATGCCGAAACATAAGCGTTGAATTAATCAATTTAGGATCAGACTGCCAATCCAAGCCACTTCCAAACATCTTATTATGGAAGGCAGAATTAATATAATCCCCCGTGAAGGAAACTGAGCTCCTTCTCCATGTTTTAACTTCTGAAAAACCAGCCCCAACACTCATTAAACTCAAACTTCTTTTATCCTCCAATTGCAATCCTGTGGTTTTAAGCGCGATTATTGAAGAAAGAGCCTGTCCATATTCAGCCGAATAACCACCTGTACTGAAAAGCATTCCTTCAAATAACAGTGGTGAGAATCGTCCCCGGGTCGGGATATTAGCCAACTGTGAATAAAAGGGATTCGCAATCAGCAGTCCATCCATAAACGTTTTGGTTTCGTAACTCTCACCACCCCTAACAAATAAGCGTCCTTCTTCACCTACCTTCTGAGTGCCTGGCACACTATTAAAAGCACCATAAATGTCACCCTGCGCACTGGCTGTTGAAGCTACATCGAAGGCCGATAATACCATTGATTGTTTTTTATCCCCTGCCTCAAATGTTCCGGCGGTGATGACAACAGACTCCAATTCATTGATCTTCTCCTTTAAATGAACTTTCAATTCGTCAGGAATACTATCGCTATGAAAGGAATAACTAAAAACATGAAAACCAATACTGCTTATCTTCAGCTCCTGAATTCCTTTGGAATTAATTAATAATTCAAAATACCCTTCTAAATCAGATGTAGTTCCTTCATAACTCCCTTTAAGGTAAACATTAGCACCTATAACAGGCTTATGTTTCATGTCCAAAACCCTTCCCTTAAGGCTTAGCTGGGCAACAAGAGACGAAGTTATGAGTGATAATAATATGAATACCAAAAAGCGCATGAACTTGTTTTGTGAGCAAGTAACACCTACAAGTGACCCAAAACAAAAAAGCCTTACTCAACTTCATTACACAAAGGATGAACTGACAAATACCTTCTCTGAAATCACAAGGTAAAAAAAACAATATGCAGATGGGAATAAGCTAATAAATTGAATAAGTACTGAAGAACACACGCATACAATCATTTGCAAGTAATAACTCACTCGCTAATGCTGTATTCCTAGCCTAAATGTCCATCAGATAGATAAGTTTGGAATAAAAAACCCTTATATCATAGAGCTCATCTTAGTATTAAATTAAACTAACTCTATAAAATAAATACTTTAACTTCGCATGACAAACCCTATTTCGCATCAAAATGAGAGAAGCAACTAACGCTGATAAAGCATTAATTATAAATATTCTGACAGAAGCCTTTGAAAACAACAAGAGCGTAAACTACGTGGTAAAAGGCAAAAAAGGAAGAATTGCCCTAATGAATTATGCCTTTGAAGTGTGTCATCGTTGGGGTAAGGTCTATATCAGTGATAATGAAAAAGCAGTTGCTCTCGTTTTATTACCACATCTTAAAAAACTTAGCCTTTATGCCATTTATCTCGATATAGTTTTAGCGATTAAAGGAATCGGTATTTCCAGAATAACGAAGGTGCTTAAGCGGGAAAACCAAATAAAGAAACACCACCCTAACACCCCATTTGTCTATTTTTGGTTTATGGCTGTGGATAAAAACCATCAAGGGCTAGGTTTGGGATCCCACTTACTGTCCGAAAAAATTAAAGCACATTCCGATTTACCACTTTATCTTGAAACCTCAACCTTACGTAATCTCCCTTTATATGAGCGAATGGGATTCAATACCTACCTTACCTTAGATATTGGTGGAACTGTTTATATGATGAGAAGAAATTCGGTATCTGAGGAGTAATTGCAATATGCTTATCTCTTGAAATCAAGGTTTATTGTGATATTTCGGAGGTAAAGGATCCCCCATAGGAATAACAACTATCTCCTCCTTACAATTCAAACAGATATAAATCTCACATCCGCTGCAACAAAAACAATTACAACAACTCCGCTGCAAGTCATCCTTACTAAATTCCTGCGCACATGATGAACATTTTATTATATTCCGTGATTCAACCATATCCTTAAATATAGGCATAAACAATAGCCCATAAAAAAAGGTGGCACAATGGCCACCTTTCTATATCTATATTTATAACTGTCTATTTTCCGTCGTATGCCCACTTAAGGTATATTGACCCCCAGGTAAATCCAGCTCCAAAGGCAGCTAAGATAATGTTATCACCTTTCTTCAATTGCTTTTCCCACTCCCAAAGACATAATGGAATAGTTGCAGCTGTGGTATTACCATAGCGCTCAATGTTAATCATCACCTTCTCAGGATTAAGCTCCATGCGTTGAGCTGTAGCATCGATAATACGAAGATTTGCTTGATGAGGTACTAACCAAGCTAAATCGTCAGCAGTCATATTATTACGTTTCATTATTTCTACTGAAACATCAGCCATGTTAGATACCGCATGTTTAAACACATGTTTCCCATCCTGGAATATCACATGTTCCTTATTAGCTACAGTATCGGCACTAGCCGGATATGCTGATCCTCCCGCTTTCATGTTTAAATACTTACGTCCAAAACCATCGCTACGAAGTATCGAATCCTTAATTCCATACTCCTCTTCGCTTGGCTCCAACAAAACAGCCGCAGCACCATCGCCAAATAAAACACAGGTAGTACGATCGGTATAATCAACAATCGACGACATTTTATCGGCTCCAACAACAATCACCTTCTTCTTTGCGCCAGTCTCAATAAATTGTTTTGCTGTATCTAAGGCATATAAAAAACCCGAACATGCACCATTCAAATCAAAGCCATGTGCATCACGAATATCCAATTTATCAGCAATAATATTCGCAGTAGCAGGAAATGGATGATCAGGTGTAACCGTTGCACAAACAAGCATGTCGATTTCTTCTGGCTTGGTCCCAGTTTTCTTAAAAATATCCTTTATAGCTTCAACAGCCATATCAGAAGTCCCTAATCCTTCACCTTTTTGTATATGACGTTCTTTGATGCCCACACGGGTCATTATCCATTCATCGGTGGTATCTACCATCCGACTCAATTCTTCATTATTGAGGACATATTCTGGAACATATCCACCAATAGCCGTTATGACTGCATTGGTTTTCTTCATGCGTAATAATATTTACTGAAGTAAATGAACAAAGCATGTTCAATTACCATTATACTTCTTATTAACAGGATTCTCCCTTGATCGTTCAAAAACGATACTATTTAACCAAAAAATAAAGGGTTGGATACAAAAGTAAGAAATCAGATATAGTATGCAAATTAAAGAACAAATGCCCTTAAATAAAATTTGCCCTCAATTACTTGAGGGCAAATTTTATTGAATGCTTAATTCAATACCTTATGCTGTTACTTCTTTTTCAACAGCTAATTTTCCACGGTAGTAACCACATTCACCACATACAGTATGTAATTTTACTGTAGCACCACAGTTTGAACAAACACCTAATGCAGGAGCTACTGCTTTATAATGCGTTCTTCTCTTGTCTCTTCTCGTTTTCGAGATCTTTCGTTTAGGATGTGCCATTTTTCAACCTATTTTTATTTGTTTTTATCTACTAAATTTTTGAGAGCCTCCCATCGAGGATCAATATATTCATCTTGCTCTTCCTCCGCTGCATCTTCAACCAAATAGTCATCCAGCTGATTCATCATTTCAGTATTGCAAGTTGTATTTCCGTCTTCATCATCGGCATGTACATGTCGCATTGGCAAACAAACGCAAATGAATTCATAGATTAGTTGAGCAACATTTATTTGATGTTCATCGTGTGGTAAAACTATGATTTCGTCCGTTGGCTCATCATATTCCTCACCAAATTTAATATACATCAGTGCTTCGTTTTCGGCACTCAGTGTCAGTGACTCTAAACATTTGTCGCAAACACTCTCCACTACACCATTAATCTTAAAAGTCAAAGTCAATAAAGCTGAACTCTTGTTAAGCTCTACCTCAACATCAATCTGACCTTGTTCAATTAAAGGCTGTTCAAACAATTCGAAAAACGACGACCCAATTTTATAATTAAAAATGTGTCTCCCCTCTTTCAACCCTTCAAACGGGATACTGTAGTCTATAAATTTATCCACTCTACCTTTCTAAAAAACTTTGCAAAAGTATAAAATAAAAGAACGCTAGAAAAGAAAAGTCACTTTTTTTACTCATTAAAAGTCAATTGTCTAAAAATTAGCCAATGGGAAGCACTATCCGAAAGCATGTTCCTTTTCCAATTTCCGACTCCTTAACAAATATTTTTCCTTGATGATAGCCTTCTGTTATGCGTTTCGCAAGCGATAAACCTAAACCCCAACCTCTTAATTTAGTGGTAAATCCAGGCTTAAAAACCGTCTTGAACTGATTACGTGCCAAGCCCTTTCCCGTATCACATATGTCAATATTCATACTTGCAGCGCTTGTCGATAATTTAATCGAGATGATTCCAACACCCTTCATAGCATCCACTCCATTCTTACAAATATTTTCGAGTACCCACTGAAAAAGCACTTTATTAACTTTCACATCGGGCAAAGCCTCATCCCTACCTAAAAATTCAAACTGCACATCTCTGGCCGTTCTGCTATCGAGGTAGGTAATAATATCTTCAATAATAGGTATGATGGATTGCGCTTTAAGTTCGGGTTTAGATCCTATTTTCGAAAATCGATCTGTAACCACCTGCAATCGCTCCACGTCACGCTCCAGTTCTTCAGCAATATCATGATTATCCTCTCGCAATTTTAATACATCAACCCAACCAAGTAAGGATGATGTTGGCGTGCCTAGCTGATGCGCCGTTTCTTTTGACATACCAACCCATACCTGATCCTGCTCTGCCTTCCGGGCAGAACTAAAGGCCAAATAGGCGATAAAGATAAATAAGGCAACCACCAGTAATTGAATCACCGGAAACCAACTCAGCTTTTTAATTAACAAGGAATCCTGGTAGTACAAATATTGCTTTTGATCATCTCCAAAATCCACCTCAATAGGCTCGTTCTCATCCTTCATTTCAGCAAGCACTGCATTTAACTGCTGTAAGCTATCGCGCTCCGTAATTTCAATGTTATTATAATGAATAATACCATCCGATTCGTCGGTTAATATTACCGGAATGGTAGAATTCTGACTAATCACTTTAAATATTAACGAAATGGAAGGATCGTTATAATCTATAACAGATAGTTGCTTCATGGCTTCGTACCATATCTCAACCTTCTTCCGCTCTTCCACCTTCAACTCAGAAGTTAGGTTATAGGTGTGCGTTAAGGTAAAGACACCAATAGTAATGGCGCCAACCAATAAAAAAAGTTTCCAGATTCGTTTTTGTGTATAATAACCCATTGCTTATAAATTCGTTCCCGATGTCATAAACGCTGAAAATGAAAGTATATTTTAAACGCGATGAAATGATTGCTAACACCACTTCTCAAGCATGCGCGACAAATCATCAACGTTGGTTGGTTTTGTAATGAAATCATCCATACCCGCATCCATTACAACTTGCCTGTCTGCATCATCAACACTTGCTGTCATAGCAATCACAGGACAAGCTAAACCCATTTTTTTGATTTCTTTCATGGCAGCAACACCATCCATACCCGGCATAAATACATCCATAAAAACAATATCGTATCGCTTATCCTTCATGGCTATAACCGCATCTTCCCCATTTCTTGCCACGTCAATGTTATGGCCAATTTTCTTAAACAGATTTTTAGCTAAGCGCTGATTCAATATGTTATCCTCGGCCACCAACACTTTTAATTCATTTGGCTTATGCTGCTCAAGTATTGCTTTTTTCTCTTCTACCTGAGGAAAAAACTTCAGAATAAACTCCTTTAAACTAGAATAATTAACCGGCTTTCTAAAATAAACATCGGCGCCTAATTGCTTCGCTACAGAGGTATTTGATGGCTCAAAGTCAGAACTCTGCATAATTATTGGCAATCGCTTATGTAATTTATGATTGTGCAACTCCTGCAGAAATGCGAGACCATTAAAATCAGGGCGATGGTCAATGATTAAAAGTTGATGTGTATCATCGGTTCGAATAATGTCTATGGATTCGTTCGATGGTGGCAAAATCTTATAATCAATATGCATCGATGAAAGATTCTTCATCAAAACTCGAACTTGTAAAGGCTCGTCGGAAATAATAAATGCTTTTACCATATTAAGCGCAACAATATGGTTAAAATTATAGCGCTTCTGATAGGTCTTAGTGCGATAAGGAAGGGTAAATGAAAACTCTGCCCCTGGATAATCAGGGTGCTCCGAAATATCCGAAGGACTCTTGACGCCTATTTCACCGCCCATAAGGTTCACCAGTTGCTTTGAAATGGTAACACCTAAACCAGTACCGCCATATTTACGCGTAATGCTTTCATCGGCTTGCGAAAAAGAATTAAAAATACTTCTCAACTTCTCCTTCTTCACACCAATTCCTGTATCCTCAAGCTTAAACGAAACTGCAGGTGAGCCATTTAAGCCCCTAACTTCTTTTATACTCAGAATAACTTTACCAAATTCAGTAAATTTAATGGCATTACTCAGCAAATTATTTAGCACTTGCCTGAAACGTATTGGGTCACCAATAAAATTCTCAGGCAACTCCATTTCACTCACCCACTTCAACTCAAGGTTACGCTCTTCTGCTTTTGGCATAAACATGTTGATCGTTTGCTCAACCTCTTCTTTTAAATTGAAGGGTATGGACTCTATCTCAAAACGACCAGCTTCAATTTTAGAAAAATCTAATATGTCATTAATCAACAATAAAAGTGTATCTGCCGATCGCTTAACCACCGTCAATAGGTTTCTATCGTCTGATTTAAGATCCGAAGTCATCAGTATATCAGTCATACCAATCATGCTATTAAGCGGCGTCCTTAACTCATGACTCATATTAGCAATAAAGGTAGACTTTGCTTTATTAGCTATCTCCTCTGTTTTACGCTCTTTTTCAAGGTTGGATACCTCTACAAAAACCTGTAGTTGATACTCCTCACGTAAAAGATAGAAGGGAATGCTTTCATTCAGCACAACCGATTCTTCCCCATTCTTATTGGTCAGTATATATTTATTCGACTCGCTCGAGTAGCTTGTTTTCTGTAATCGGGTTTTGTTCTCGAACAATATTTGATCTGTCGCTTTTCGTCCGATCAATTGATCTTCATCATCAAAGGCAAATAATTTTAAAGCAGCTTTATTTACTTGTCGTATACGGCTTGATTTATCGAATAAAACAACTCCAACAGGAAGGTAATATACTATTTTTCGCAACGCTTCCTCCGACTTCTTTAAGCTTTTCTCATCCTCTGATTGTCGTCGAATATAAAAACTAAACAAGACAATAATAAGTGTAATTACAAACAATGAAATAGCTGCTACCACAAGTGAGTTTTTCACGATAGACGAGGTAATCACCTCCAGCGGTAAAGAGAACGCCAAATAATAGTCGCTCCCGTTAAAGTTGAGCTTACTGAAGACAGTTAATACCCTAACTTTTTCATAATCCAAGTGTATATCATGGAGACTGTAGAACCAGTTTCGCTTACTTATAAATTGCTGTACCTCATCAATTACCGGATAAAAAGCATCTTCTTCGATGGTGTTGTAAATAACCCATCCGTTTGGCTTCATTATCCATTGAAAATGAAAATCCTCTAAATTAAAGTTATAAAAGATCTCGCCAAAAAAGTTATCCAAGGACATCTTAAACTCAACGTGCCCAAAAACCTTCGACTGATTAAACAGTGGTTGTGTATAGGTAATTATCGATCCTTGTGGATTAATATAGATATTGCTAACAATGGATTCGTTAATGTCGGCATAATCAAACGAAGAAATAAATGTCTGATTCTGGCCTTTTTTCATTTCAAACACATCGCCATTGCCATCAAACACCTTCAGAGCCAACAAATGCTGATCGTAACTAGTGAATAATAATTCCAATCGTTTCTGCACTTCAATAGAATGCCCCTTCTCCGAGAATAAATCACTCAGTTCATTCTCCGAAATTAATAATGAAATGTTGGTATGTGTCTTCTGAAAATATTGATTAAGTTGCTCACCTACAATCAACGATTGCTTCCTAAGAATATCTTTCTGCGTATTGATTTGCCACTTATAAGTATCTACGTAATAATAGATATTCGACAGCACAAGAAAGACAATACTAAACAATGCTATAATTACGGCTTTCTTCATTACTAATAAAACTAGTTCAGGTGGGGTTAGGGAATTATAAATCTTATTACGTCGTTAATACTAAATTGTTAGGTTAAAAACTTACTATCTATATTTCTCGTCTTTATTCAGCAATATACTCAAATAACTTTCATAACGCGTTAGCGCAATATCTCCATCACGTACAGCATCCTTTACAGCACAACCGGGTTCATTATAATGTGTACAGTTATTAAATTTACATCCGTCGGCAAACTCGAATATCTCCTTAAAGAAATGATACAACTCTTCCTTTTCGATATGAATCAATCCAAAACCTCTAATACCGGGCGTATCAATAATATAACCACCAAAACTTAAAGAGTGCATCTCGGCAAAGGTCGTGGTATGACGGCCCGACTGATGTTGTTCCGAAATTTCGCCTGTTTGCAAATCAAGTCCAGGTTCAACTTTATTAATTAAAGTTGACTTTCCAACACCCGAATGCCCACTTAATACACTCACTTTATCTTTTAGCAACTCCTTTACGCTGTCAAGATTAGCGCCTTCTTTTGCAGAAACAACCAGTGTAGAATAACCTATTCCCTCGTACAAGTCCTGCCACTCTTTCAGTAATTTAAGATGCTTCTCATCGTACCTATCAAGCTTATTGAAAACCAACTTTACCGGAATTTGATAAGCCTCGGCAGCGGTGATGAAACGATCGACAAACACGCGTGTTGTAATCGGATAATTGATGGTTACGATAAGCACCGCCTGGTCAACATTCGCAGCAATTATCTGAGATTCTTTGGATAGATTTGTAGAACGACGAATTACATAATTCTTTCGTGGAAAAATCTTAGAAATAACCCCATCATCTCCCGACATATCAATTCCCACCTTATCTCCAACTGCTACTGGATTTGTGCTCTTAATACCATCTAAACGGATCTTGCCACGAATACGACACACCAATGTTTCAGAATCTTCTGTTAACACCGTATACCTACTTCCAGTAGATTTTATGACCAAGCCAGTTCTCACTTTCATCAATTACTTTTTCTCAAAAATATAGTATTGATTTGAAAATCACGTTTTATCTTAAATAATCTTTTCGTTTTTTTAAACAAACTGCTAAGTTTTTAAAATTAAGTATTCACTAAGTAATGTATTTCACTACTTTTGTGCACAAGATGTTAATAACTCTTTTTGCACTAAATCAGCTATTTAGTATCTTGCAAAAGTATATGACGACTGGGGACTTATGTCGATGATAAACAGTAAGGAGAATGATTTTGCTCGCTTAGAAGCTGAAAACAAAAGGCTTAAGCGTTTAATGAAACGAATGTACCAAGGTTTATTGGGCGTTCAGGTTGATGATGAGGCATCGAATAAATCGGGTCACCAGGAATACTTACCCCTATTTATTTCTTCCATTTTAGCTAAAAACCGCCCATTTGAAGAGCGAATAAATTTGGTTTTAGAAGAATTAGGACGATTTACCGACGTTAGTCGCATCTACATATTTGAGAATCATAACGACCATCAGCGCCTAAGTAATACCTACGAGTGGTGTAACGAAGGGGTTAGAAAAGAAAAAGATCAACTTCAAAATTTAGCCTACTCTTCGTTTCCTGAATGGAAGCGGTTATTGACCGAAGACGGCATCATTAAGGCATCAAATGTGCTTGAAGATTTGCCAAAAGAAGTTCACGAGACCTTAGGCAATCAAAATATTGAAGCCATCATGGTGATCCCATTAATGGTAAACGACGACTTTCATGGATTCATTGGACTTGATGAATGCAGTTTCAACCGGGAATGGTTTCAGCACGAAACCGACCTCTTAAAAATGACGGCCAGGTTGATTGGCAATGCTTATGAAAGGGAGTTAAATCAAGCTCGTTTACTTGATCACAATAGTAATCAGCAAATCCTACTCGATCTTTCTCACATTTTCACATCGGATCAATCGTTTGACGAACAGGTAAACAGTGCGATAAAGAAATTGGCTGATCATTTCAATATCCAGCATATTTTTCTTTACGAAAACGAAAATAACAATGCCAATTGCCATCTAAAATTTCAATATCCACAAAATAGCATGTCGCCATTAAATGGATATGGCACAGTGCTAAATTACGAAACTGACATTGCTGGCTGGACGAAAGCATTTAACGACAAAGGTTTTATTAATGCTGAGCTTTCTGATACAAATTCCCGCTATTTTTCGGGAAGTAACACAACAACAAGTGGATCCATATTGGCATTACCAATTCGTTCAAAAAACAAGTTTTGTGGATTTATTGGTTTCAATTCCCAAGAGAAAAATAAGACCTGGGACACGGCACAAGAAACAGTATTTTCAACATTTGCTGACATGCTGGCGAGCGCTTATGAGCAAAAAAGCACTTACCTAAAGTTAGAAAATAGCCACACCGAAATATTAAACATCAATAGGGTTCTCGAAAAGAAAGAGAGCTTTTTGCAAAACCTATTACGCTCTGCACCTATTGGCATAATGCTGGTTAGAAACAGAACCATCGAATATCTGAATTCAGTAATTTTATCCCAATCGGGCTATACCGAAGATGAACTTATTGGTTGTGCTGTATCAAAACTGTATTACGAAGATGAAGAAAACATTGCGGATGTGGAGAAATTCTATCAAGACATTGATCGCAATGGAATAGCATCTTACGAGGCTATAATGCGATATAAAGATGGCCAACCGGTAAATCTTCGTATCCTGGGCACCCAAGCCCCCGATGATAAGGAAGGCATGTGTTACATGCTTATTGGGGAAGACATTTCGGAAATTCGCCTAACGGAGAAAAACCTGCTTGAAAGCGAAGAGCGCAATCGGAAGATTATTGAAACGACCGTAGATGGTATCTTTATATTAAATCAGAATAATGATCTTTTCTATGCCAATAATTCTGGCTTGAAAATGTTGGGTTATACACACGAAGAGCTGCATGCCTTAGAATTAAAAAATCTATTTCCTGAAGAAAAGTACCTCACAAGCTTCAAGCATGCCCGCGATCGACTGAGCAACAACAACGACTTTACTGGCGATGTTCAACTGCTACATAAATCAGGCAGCATTGTTCATTCCGAAATATTTGCAACAAGCATACAGCTCAATGGAGAAATGCACTTTTATTTCTCATTACATAATATTTCGAAACGCAAACGACACGAAGGTGCGCTTAAGCAAAGTGAGAAAAAATTCAGAGCACTTACTGAAAACTCACCGGATCACATCCTTCGCATCGACAGGCAAAAACAGATTTCTTTTTGTAACGCTGCCTTTCTAAGCGACTTCGACATCCAAGAGTCGGATTGTATTGGGAAAGAACTAAGCCATTTGAACCAACTGCCTGGAATTGTAGTTGAAGGCTTAAACAACGCCATCGACGATGTATTGATTTCTTCAGTCATTACACCAGTTGAATTGGAATACGAACACAGTGGGCAGACTTTTGCCTTTGACTGGACCATAACACCTGAAACCGACAATCAACAATTAACATCACTCCTGCTTGTTGGCCGTAATTTCACATTACGCAAACGTGCCGAAAAGGAATTGGTTGTTGCCAAAGAAAGAGCAGTAAGTGCTGATCGCTTGAAATCAGCTTTTTTGGCAAATATGAGCCACGAAATTCGTACACCACTTAATGCCATTGTTGGTTTTACAAACCTACTTAAGGAGGAACAAATTTCGGATCAGGAAAAAGGTGAATACGTACAGATAATTAATAATAGCTCTGAGAGTTTAATGGAGCTAATCAACGATATAGTTGATTTAGCAAAAATCGAAAGTGGAGAATTAGTCATCGATACCGAATTAGCTAATCCTAACAGTTTGCTTCAGGAGATATACATGCTATTTGATAAAAAGATGGCCATTGACTCGAAGAAGCATCTTCGTTTTTACTTAAATATTCCTGATAATACTTCTGACCTTCTCATCAACGTTGACTTAATGCGATTGAACCAGGTATTTATTAACCTTATTGGTAATGCCTTTAAGTTCACAAGCAAAGGTTTTATCGAATTTGGTTATACTCGCGAAGATGAGAATGTAAGGTTTTTTGTGCGCGATACGGGCATTGGCATTACTCAAGAAAAGCAAGACATCATCTTTGACCCCTTCCGCCAAGAAGATGAAACCACAGCCAAAACATACGGAGGCACCGGCTTAGGCCTATCCATCTCCAAACATCTTATCAGCGCTATGGGAGGTGAATTAAAAATCAACTCTGAGAAAAATAAGGGTTCTGAGTTTTATTTTTCAATGTCGCTTAATACGATGCAACAAACTATAGTGCCGGAACCAATTGTAACCATAGAAACAGAACCAGTAAAAATTAAGCCCAACAACAACTTTTCTTGGTCAGATAAAATGGTACTATTAGTGGATGCAACCAGTTCGGCACAATTGCAAATGCGAAAATACCTTGAACATACTAAAATCACTTTGATATCTGCTCGTACACCTAATTCAGCCAGAGAATTACTGCTGAAGCGAAACGATATTGATTTAGTATTGATTGACATAAACATGCCAGGACTGAATAGCACTGAGTTTATCCAACAAGTGCGTCAACAAGGCATTAATGTTCCGTTTATTGCCCAATCCAGTGGCATGAACGAAAGCCAGAAACTAGAATTAATTTCCTATGGTTTTGACAGCGCTATCAATAAACCAGTTGAGAAAGATGAATTATTGGAGAAATTTCAAGCAGGCATTTTGGGCATGTATAATTCGAAACTAAACTAGAGTTAAACAGAAATTCCCTCCGTTGCTTCTTCAAATTTTTCTTTTACCGTATCAAATTGAAGATATGGAAAAACAAATGGTGCAATGGATGCAACCGGTTCATATAAGTATGAATTTTCCTTCTGTGCCTCCGGAATAATTTTAAAATTACGCTCAAAACTACTTAGTACGGCCAATATAACACTCAGAATAAAAGCGTATTTGAGCAAGCTAAAAACTGCACCCAAAATTCGATTGACAGGCCCCAAGGCAATAGCAGACACCATCTTATCTACCACCTTAGCCACCAAATGAACCCCAATTACTATTAAAATAAAAGTGATAACAAATGCAATGATGCCGATGTGAGAAGAGTTAATATATTCACCTAAATAGGTGGCCGTGACATCACTAAACAAGATAGCTCCCAATAAACCCAACACCAATGCAGCCAGCGATGCCAGTTCAATTATCAAACCATTTTTAAATCCTTTAAACAAGGCCAAGGCCAAGATGATGCCTACTATAATATCAAAGTAATTCATTACCTCTATTTTGTAATTGAAGTAAAGGTAGAAAAAGAAAATATACGCACAAGTAGGCTTAAAAAAAATGCTATGCAGATTTCTCTTTTTTGACTTTGGTAAAATGCATTTTTCTGTATCTTTAACAACTTTGATAATAGCATATGCCAATAATTAACTCAATCATATCTTTATTTAATTCGAAACGCCTGACTCAGATTGATGGTTTCAGGAAGGAACCGGGTCAAGTGCAAATGACTCAATTAAATAATTTAATAGATATTGCAAAGAACACAGACATAGGGAAAAAACATGAGTTTGGTAGCATTAAGACTTACGAAACATTTGCCGAACGTGTTCCTGTTTGCGATTATGAAGGCGTACGCCCCTACATAGAACGCCTCAGAAATGGAGAAAAGAATCTACTTTGGCCGGGAGAAATCAAATGGTTCGCCAAATCATCAGGTACAACCTCTACTAAAAGTAAATTCATACCCGTTACGAAGGAAGCTCTAGAAGACTGTCATTTTAGAGGTGGCAAAGATGTATTGGCACTTTACCACGAGAAACATCCAAATTCGGAAATGTTTTCCGGCAAATGTTTAACACTTGGTGGAAGTCACCAGATAAATAACTTTAGCAACGATAGTTTTTATGGTGATTTATCGGCCATACTAATTGAAAACCTCCCATTCTGGACCCATTTTGCAAGAACGCCCGATCAGTCAATTGCATTGATGGACGAGTGGGAAGCGAAGCTCGAAAAAATTACAGAAACAACCATATCAGAAAATGTAACTTCCCTGGCTGGCGTGCCAAGCTGGTTTTTAGTACTCATTAAACATGTGCTAAAACAGACAGGCAAAACCAACCTACTTGAAATATGGCCCAACCTTGAGTTATTTATTCATGGCGGCATCAACTTCACCCCGTATCGCGATCAATACAAAGAGTTGATTCCTACGAATAAGATGAACTACCTCGAGACCTATAATGCCTCAGAGGGATTCTTCGCCATACAAGATGACTTATCAGCAAATGGTATGTTATTAATGCTTGATTATGGTGTGTTTTATGAGTTTGTTCCGTTGAATGAAGTCACCAATGCACACCCGCATGCGCGAACCATCGATAACGTGGAATTGGGGGTTGATTATGCCATGGTGATAACTACCAACGGTGGTTTATGGCGATACATGATTGGCGATACAGTGCGATTTGTATCCACCAATCCGCATCGGATTATTATTACTGGCCGCACCAAGCATTATATTAATGCCTTTGGTGAGGAACTGATGATAGAGAATGCCGAACGAGCGCTGAACTCTGCTTGCAAGGAAACTGGAGCAATAATAAAGGAATTTACAGCAGCACCTGTTTTTATGGAAGCCGATTCGAAGGGAGCGCACGAGTGGTTAATCGAATTTGAGAAACAGCCACAAAACATTGGCCTCTTCAATCAATTATTGGATGATGGCCTAAAAAGTGCCAATAGCGACTACGAAGCCAAACGTTATAAAGATTTAACGCTTGAGATGCCGCACTTAGTAGTTGCTCGTGAGCACTTATTTATGGATTGGCTCAAGAGTAAAAACAAGCTGGGCGGTCAAAATAAAATACCACGCCTAGCCAACAACAGAGAATACATTGACGAATTACTAGACTTAAATACTAAATAATACAAGCATGCACATTGCTATCGCCGGAAATATAGGATCAGGAAAGACTTCATTAACAGAATTGCTAGCCAAACATTACGGATGGGAACCACATTACGAAGATGTTGACGAAAATCCTTATTTAGCTGATTTTTACGAGGACATGACGCGTTGGTCATTTAACCTACAAGTCTATTTCTTAAAGAGTCGCTTTTCGTCGGTACAGCAATTTCGTGAAGAAGGCAAAACGGTTATTCAGGATCGCACTATTTACGAGGATGCTTTTATTTTTGCTCCCAACTTATTCGATATGGGGCTGATGAGTCGTCGTGATTTCGACAACTATTTCTCACTATTTGAGTTGATGAATAGCTTTGTACAAGCACCTGACCTATTGGTATACCTACGTGCTTCTATTCCTACTTTGGTTGATCAAATACAAATGCGTGGCCGTAGTTACGAAAACAACATTCGCATCGATTACCTTAAGCGCCTAAACGAACGTTACGAAGCTTGGATACAAGGCTACACTGCCGGTAAACTTCTAATCATTGATGCCAACAACATCGATTTTATCAAGAATAAATCAGACTTAAGTATGATCATTGATAAGGTAGATGCCAATATTCACGGCTTGTTCTAAAGATTAAATAACAAACCTAAACTGAGGGAAAGGTGATTCTGAGCTCCATGTGGGTTCAGAGTGATTAGCCCAATCTCCGGATCTTGGATATATTCTTCTTCAAGGTTCGGAATAAGAATTAAACGCGCATGGATATCAAGCATTGTTTTCTCAGATAATTCAATGGCTATGCCCACTTGTGGAGCTACACCTGGCATAATATTATCAGCTGTATATACTACCGAATTATTATTGATACTATTGGCACTAAAGTTGACATGATTGCGCAACCAAAATCCACCAAACGCAACACCTATGTATGGTCGAACTTCATCGTGGCTAAAGAGATAATTGCCTTCGGCTAACAATTGAATGGTTTGGTATGACGCCGACACTTCTCCATAATTATCTACATCCCAAAATTCAGATCCTTTTTGTGTTTGATAAGCCAAGTCCCAACCGAGAGATAAGCGTTTAGCGTAGAACCAGCGCCCAAAATAAGCAAACTGCACTCCTTTTGCTGCCACATCTTTAAATCCAATACTTGTGGCCTTACCCCAATTATTAGGCATAGTATAGGCAATCCGCCCCCCCATTTGCAAATCCTTACGCCTCTTCTTTGCCGAGGCATTAAATGATGTACAAATAAGAATACATAATAAGATGATGATACTTAGTTTGCTCATAAAGTAATTAATAATTGAAGCTTAAAAATAAGAATAGTTCATTAGTTTGTAGTCAGAAGACAGTAGGAATATCTTTTATTACTAACATTGTAAACCAAAAGAGGTTCTCAACCTTAGTTAAGAACCTCTTATATTATTAGTTAAAAGCTACTATTTAATAACTTTCAATTCTTTTCCAATTTTGATAAAGGCAGCAATGGCCTTATCTAAATGATGACGCTCATGAGCTGCCGACAACTGAATTCGAATACGTGCCTGTCCCTTTGGAACAACCGGATAATAAAATCCAATCACATAAATTCCTTCATCCAACAATTTAGCTGCAAACTCCTGCGATAATTTAGCATCGTACAACATCAATGCAGCAATGGCCGATTTGCTAGGTTTTAGATCAAAACCAGCCGCTTCCAACTGAGCTCTGAAATAATCAGCATTATCCATCACCTTATCGCGATATTCAGTCGACTCAGTCAACATATCAAATATCTCCAAAGACGCACCAATAATTGCCGGCGCTAATGAGTTAGAGAATAAATATGGACGTGAACGCTGACGTAACATATCAATGATTTCTTTCTTACCAGTTGTGAATCCACCTAAGGCACCACCCAAAGCTTTACCTAATGTTCCGGTAATGATGTCAACACGTCCCATCACATTATTATATTCGTGAGTTCCACGACCTGTTTTACCAATAAACCCAGCAGAATGGCAATCATCAACCATCACCAATGCATCGTATTTATCTGCCAAATCACAGATTTTATCCAACTTCGCAATATCTCCATCCATAGAGAATACTCCATCGGTTACAATAATGCGGAAACGTTGTTCCTGAGCCTTTTTCAATTGCTCTTCTAAGTCAGCCATGTCAGCATGCTGATAACGGTAACGAGCCGCCTTACACAAACGAACACCATCGATAATAGATGCATGATTTAAAGCATCTGAGATTATTGCATCCTCGGCAGTAAACAAAGGTTCAAAAACACCGCCATTGGCATCAAAACATGCAGCGTATAAAATAGTATCTTCTGCACCTACAAACTCAGCTATTTTTGCTTCAAGTTGCTTATGGATATCCTGTGTTCCACAAATGAAACGCACCGATGACAAACCATAACCGTGAGTGTCCATAGCTTTTTGAGCTGCCTTCACAACACGTGGATGAGACGACAATCCTAAATAGTTATTGGCACAAAAGTTAAGCACTTGCTTTCCGCCAACTTCTATTTCAGCTCCCTGAGCAGAAGTAATAACACGCTCATTTTTATAAAGGCCAGATTCTTTAATAGCCTCTATTTCTTTCGTTAAGAAATCTTGAAACTTACCGTACATGTTTTATGTTTTTTGCTGATGTAATTAATTAATTTTCAAAAGTAATGCATAACAATTTAAAGAAATATGACATTCTACACCAATTCTGAACCTTTTTACTCTCAATACTAAGGGTTAATTAAGCACGCTCTTCACCTTATCGTGAATCACCTGCCATGTCTCTTCAGTCATTTTTGGTCCGATTACCTCAATAACATGGCCCGAAAGAATAGAACCAAGGTTTCCACACTTTTCCATTGGTTGATTATTAATCAAACCATACAAGAAACCTGCAGCGTATAAATCGCCTGCTCCAGTTGTATCAATACTTTTAACAGGTATAACTCCTACTTTAACTACCTCATCATTGCGTTTAATTAATGATCCTGCCTTACCAAGTTTTAGTACGGCTACTTCGGTATTCTCTGCCAAAGCATGCAAGGCATCCTCTTCTTCTAATCCAGTAAAAGCCTTAGCTTCTTCCTCGTTAGCAAATACAATATCCACGTAATCATTAACCAGTTTCTTTAAAAACTCAAGATTATCCTCAACCACATTAAAACTGGCTAAATCAATACTTGTTATCAAACCTTTGGCTTTAGCAACCTGATAAGCTTTTTCTATCAAAGGTTTATTCTGTACCAAATAACCTTCAACATGAAAATAAGTATAACCCTCAAATAAATGCTCCAAAATATCTTCGGCCGATAATTCAATAGCCGCACCCAGACAAGTAGCAAAGGTACGCTCCGAATCAGGGCTAATTAAAGCGATAGCCTTTCCCGACCCCGCTGTACTAACTGATAAATGTGGGGTAATATTATTGCTCGACATATCGTTTTTGAAAACTTGCCCAAGCTCATCTTGCCCAATTTTACCTATAAAACCAGTTTTAATACCCAAACTAGCTAAACCATGAATTGTATTTGCTGCAGAACCACCACTTGCCAACTCTTTTTTCAAATGTGCGGTTGCCTCCATCACTTTATTTGCCGAAATATTGTCCACTAATTGCATACTTCCCTTCGGTAAATTCAAATTTTCGAGCAAATTATCGTCTTCAAGACGCGCTAAGACATCAACTAAGGCATTACCTAAACCCAATACACTACTCATAACTAAACGTTTATTTAAGGTGCGTTAATTTTAATTGAAAAATTTGCACAAAGATATTGCATATTTT
Source organism: Carboxylicivirga fragile (assembly GCF_050589805.1). NCBI lineage: Bacteria > Pseudomonadati > Bacteroidota > Bacteroidia > Marinilabiliales > Marinilabiliaceae > Carboxylicivirga > Carboxylicivirga fragile. Next base: position 27,154 of record NZ_JBNGOY010000031.1, read on the forward strand.
GAAGATTCCTTATAGTTTTGCAACGCATTTGACGAAAGCACCTCCTCTTCGATAGTTATCGAAGGAGTACAAAGTTTAATGAAACCAAATTTCCTAGTAGCTCAGTTGGTTGAACGATCCCGAGAATCGGGATTAATCCGAAGATCAGATTACAAACTATTATGGAAAAGTAATAAGGCTAATAGAAGTCTATTACAAAAATATTCCCCAGTAGCTCAGTTGGTTAGAGCGGCGGACTGTTAATCCGTAGGTCGTAGGTTCAAGTCCTACCTGGGGAGCTTTAAAAGAGCTCTACAAAGTTCTTGACATATTGAAATAAAATTCCCCAGTAGCTCAGTTGGTTAGAGCGGCGGACTGTTAATCCGTAGGTCGTAGGTTCAAGTCCTACCTGGGGAGCTTTAAAGCCATCCATTTTTTGGATGGCTTTTTTTATTTCCTTTGCTTATTAAGATTATTAACGCAACATAGGGCGATAATAAATACTACATAATTAAGTGAATAAAATTGCTTTTAGTATTTCTCTCACCTTCTCAACACACCCCTCCCCTCTTATTACCAATAAGATACAATAATTATTTCTTGCGTGTAATACTATTCTAACCATGGCATTTTAGTAATGGCATTATGTGTGTGACTACTCACGTATCACATAAAATCAAAACATATGAAACGTACATGCATCATTAGTTTAATAGCTCTTCTTTTTAGTTTTCAATCGATAGCACAAAACAAGCAACTTATTCATGTGGAAGGCATAGCTCGTATTCAAGAAGTGCCAAAGGAGATTATTGTTTCCATTAACCTAAGCATCAAAGATAGTTTGTATCAAGTATGTTTTAATAAATCCGTGGAATCTCTCGAAAAATTAAAAACACATTTTAAGAGTAATGGAATAAAATCGAGAAACATCAGGGTTAATAATTTGATAGTAAATGAAAACTATGAATTCGTCAAAAGTAAACGTCTTAGAAAAGGTTATAAGTCATCAATCTTACTAGAAATAAAAGATCGTTACAACGATGCATATTCCAATGTACTTTTAAATAGCCTCAACCAAGAAGATTTAAACATAAGCTATCGAATTAATTTTAGATTTACCGAGGAGCAAAAGACCAAGCTGCGCAAACAAGCCTTGGAGTTAGCCATAAAAGATGCGACCGAAAAGGCTGAACTCATAGCCAGTTCATCAGGACTACAATTAAAACAGATCAAAAAAATCACCTACGGTTCAAATTCGACGTACTTTGATTCGTTTGATATAATTATGGACGAAGAATGCTGCGATACGCCACCTCGAAAAGGCAATGGCTCAGGAATCACTTTTAATCCAAAAGAGCAAAGCATACAAAAAAGCATATTGATGGAATGGTCTTTTGAATAGTAAAAAATTACTTAACTCCATCAATTAGCAAATTTGGAAATGTGTGAATCAATTGGCACATTTTCAAATTGATTAACTGGCTCACTCCCCCAACTCATCGTGCATCAAAAAATCCTTAACTTCCAGAAAGGCTTTTTCTAATCGAATCATACGATCGATCATAAACTTCATGGTTTCGGGCCACTGTTCTTGTTGGTATAAGTCGGCAGGTATTTGTTCATACACGCGACAAACTTCTAGACCTTCTGTTTTAGTATAGAGGTAAGTCCATTGCAATTCTCCTCCAAAGGCAGTTTCAAATATAGACTTGCAAGCTTCTAATTTCTCGTAGAGTTTCAACCTTTTTTCTTCGTTGCGATGGTTTATTTCAAGTGCCACAATAGCGCGTTGACGATCAATATCGAAACGAAGATCTAAACCTTTGATGTTGGTATCATCAAAAATCCATTTAATCTTCTTTCCCTTTCGGCCTGGCAAGCGGCGTGTTCGATTTTCCAATTTATGCCAGAACAATTGTCTTATTTCCTTCGCTTCCTCTTTTGAGAACATAGCTGTTTCTTTATTTCTTACCCTTTTTCTTCAGCAACAAAAATAATAGATATCCTGCTCCTATCCCAATCATTAGTAAACTCACTACTTCCATGGTTGAGGCAACGCTGTGCATCATTCCAAAGCCAGCAATTATTAAAAGTATGGCCACTACTACCAGTTTCTCTTTCATAAGTTTACATTCAAATAAAGCTATTCCTAAAAAGTATAACGCAAGCTCGTTGTTATTCGATGGTTTGCTACATTCTCTAAATCGATAGGTTTTGCGTAATCATCGTAGTCATTTCCATAAGCAGCAACGGTGTACATCCATTCAACACCCAACCAAATTTTAGGCGTAGCCAAAAAATGAATGCGAGGCGCTACGGTATACATATTACCAATGTCGGCACCCAAATTATAAGGTGTTCTATCTGATTCAACTATAATATTCGATTTTTCTTTGGTACCCATGTTTTCCGTATATCCAACGAATAGACCTGGTCGAATCTTAGCATGGTTGGTATGGATATCAGTCCAAAGCGATGCTGTTTGAACAGGAGTATACTCTCGCAATTCGCTACCATTGGCTTTTTCGGCAACACCTCCAAGCAGTACAACATTAGTCATTGCTCCTCCATATATGCCTTCCATTTTCACAGTGAACTTGTCAAATGACTTTCGAAGTGAGGCAGCAACATACGAACTTCTCACTTTTTCATTTGTAATCTTCTTATTACCATTTATCTCCTCATACAAGGCTGGCTGAAGCACCTTATGACCAAATGTTAAAGCTGCAAATACACCATTGGCATTTTTATATTTCAGTTGCAAATCCATTTCAGGCTGTATGGCATGAGCAGCACCATTCGGCATTCCCTTATCGGCAAAGTCATTTTGAGTCATCATAAATGCGATAACTTCAAAGTGCTCGTTTAATTGATGTCCAAAACGAAGCATTGGTTGACGATTTAATGGGTGAAAAGGTACACCACAACTAAGAGTAACAGTTGAAGGAAAATTTTCTGTTAGAAAAAGCGGATGCCAATACTGCCCTATGAGCAAGTTGCTTTTTTCCCAATTCAATCGAATATAGGCATGACGCAAACGAAAGTTCAAATCACTAGCTCCTGATTTACCCAAGAAATCTCCTTCAATTAAGGCAAAGCTTTTGGCTCCAAGAACCTCCGGGCCATTCACTCGTAGACCAAAACGACTGTATGATGCATCGACACCAAAGCGGCCCTTTGCATTTATATCATTGTTATCAATATCATAATTTGGTCGCGCCGGAAAAAGATAGATATTTCCATTTCGTACGATAACATTCTGACGCGAATCGTAATAGGCATTCACCCCAATAAATCCGTATAGATCAACCTTAAATTGTTTCTCTTTTTCTTCAGCTGTTATTTGCACTGCGATTACAAACAACAAAACAACACTTAACAATCCTTTCATTCTGATATTTTTGCTCCCTTTAAATTAGGTCTTATTTGAATGGTGCAAAGCAAGCGAAATATAGGATACGAGACAACAATAGACCGAATCGATATTTATGATTTTTCGTAATTTATTGATGAGCTATTTAGTCTTGAAAAAACTAATGGTTTCTTGCAAGTGCTCAGCCTGGCGCGATAATTCTTCGGAGCTGGATGCCATCTCTTCAGATGAGGCTGAATTTTGAGAGGTGATGTTCACCAATTCCTGAATGGCATTGTTAATGTGATTTGCACCAGCTTCCTGCTCATTACTTGCTGTTAATATTTCCTGAATAGCATCGATAATGCTATTTATCTCTGGCAAAATAGCCTCCATGGATGACCAGGATGTTTGTGCAATCTCAAGACTCGTCAAGGACTCTTCATCTATCTCTTTTGCTGCTTTCTGTGTAAATTCGGATAACTTACGAACTTCCGCAGCAACCACCGAAAACCCTCTACCTGCCTCTCCGGCACGCGATGCCTCAACCGATGCATTTAATGCCAGCAAGTTTGTTTGCAAGGCAATATCCTTAATCACATTAACCTTGTCGCTAATTGATTGCATGGCTTTAAGGTTATTACTTACCGATTCCTTTAATTGTCCAATACCATTACTAGCTTTCTTTGCTGTTTCTGCAGTTCGCTTGGCATTTGCCGAATTAGAATGCACATTTGACACCATCTCTTCAATGGATGAAGATATCTCTTCAGTTGAAGCAGCTTGGGAGTTAGCACCTGTTGAAATATGCTCAGCTGACTGAGCCATTTGTTCACTGGCAGCTGAAACATTAGCCGAACCTTCAACAACCTCCTCAATTACTTCTTTTAGTTTTTTTAATGTTAGCGCCAGAGATTTCTGCAATACACCTATTTCGTCGTTTTCTGTTTTCTTGATTTGCATGCTCAAATCACCGGAAGCAATTGATTCAGTATTTACCGATAGAGAAATGATTGAACGTGTAATACGGCGGCCGAATAAAACGGATAAAAAACCAAATACTATCAACATTACAAATGCAATGATTAAGGTCTGCAACATACTACTTCGCAGATTCGTCATCTGCTCATCTCTTGTTTTAGAAATACTTGTATCGATATCGTCGATGTAATTACCAGTTCCAACTACCCATTCAAACGGTTTGAAGTAGGCCGAAAAACTACGCTTTGGTAGGGCTATTGTTCCTCCTTTTTTAGGAAACCAATATTCAGTGTAACCATCTCCTTCAACAGCTGACTTTACAATCTCTTGTATCATTAAAGTGCCTTTGGCATCCTTTAAATCCCAACGACTCTTTCCTTCAACATCAGTTTTTCCTAACAAAACAACATTAACTCCATCTTTCGTATCAATCCAGAAATAACCATCTTTTCCGTAACGTAGCTTACGCACTAGATCTGCTGCTTGAACTTTACCCTCTTCAACAGAAATTTCATAACTCGCCACTTTCGCATAGATTCCATCCAAGAGGCTCATGACCGTTTGCACCTCAAACTCAATTGTTTTATCAAAATCCCGACGTAAGCTTTTCTCAAGCTCAACTAACTCTTTTTGTTGCGTTCGGTAGGATATAATTGAAGATGGAATTGTGATAGCTAAAGCAAGTACTGTTAACATTCCAACAGAGAAGATGATTATCTTGGTAGTTATTTTCATTTATAACGATTTTTTTCAGTTAACTCCAGTGTATCTGGATAAAACATGTGATTCGAGTTAATAAACTAGTTACGCTGCAATCGGAAGGAAGTTTCATAATCTTTCGCTCAACCAAAAGATTTTAATCAATCTTAAAGGCATTCGCTTATTTAGACAAGATAATTACAGAATTATTGGTCTTATTTACTATTTTAACATCGTTAAATAAGTTATGTTAGCGAATAAACCTTTAAGCCAACCATTTGTTAAATTATATCGTTCAGAATAAATCCAAAAAATAGAATATGAAGAAATTATTTGATGTTCTCACCGCCCATTGGTTAATGGGAAGTTTACTCTTATTTCTTGGCGCCGTATTAGGAGTTGCCACATTCATCGAAAATGACTTTGGAACCAATGCTTCAAAAGCTTTGGTATACAATGCCTGGTGGTTCGAATTGGTTTTTGTTGTATTAATCATCAACATGTTTGGCAACCTAAGTAAGTTCAAAACATGGTCGACTAAGAAACTACCGGTGCTGACTTTTCACCTGGCTTTTGTATTAATAATGATTGGAGCAGCCGTGACTCGCTATATTGGTTACGAAGGATTAATGCACATTCGTGAAGGTGAGTCATCGGATCAGATATTATCAAGCGATCAATTTGTTACTGCTAAAGTAACATGCGATAATTACGAAGTGACCAATGAGCAGCATGTACTATATAGTGTTGTGAGTCCCAATGAGTATTCACAAAGTTTTTCAACACCTAAAGGTAACTTAAGCATAAAGAGTGAGATATTTATTCCTCAAGCAATGGCGCGTTCCGTTGAAAAACCTGGTGGTAAACCAGCTATTCAGTTGGTACTTTCAGCCGCTTCTGGCCGTCAGGAATTTTCATTGTTCGAAGGTGATGAAGTGAAGGTAGGTAATTACACCGTTGCTTTCGAACCTAAAGAGCGCACCCAAGATCTTATACTGGAAATCAAAAATGGCATGCCTCATTTCACCAGTAACATGACTGCTAGCTTAATGCAAATGCAGACTGGCGACATTCAGGAGTTTGCAGCCGACTCTGCCCATAAATTATTCAATGGCGTACTATATAGCATTGAAGATTTAAGAATGGTGTACACTAACTATTTAGAAAGCGCTGTTGTTGAACCAGTCTCTGTAGAAGGCAATAATGGTGGAGGATTACCTGATGCTATAAAGTTTGTAGCGGAGTTAGGCGATGAGCAAAAAGTTTTTTATGTGTTTGGCAAGAAAGACGTTCTCGGCCAGACCTATACAGAAGAGTTAGGCGGTGTTAAATTTGCGCTTAGTTATGGTAGTAAAAACATACACATTCCATTTAAGTTGCACCTTAATCGCTTTGAGTTAGAACGCTACCCCGGTAGTGAAAGCCCAAGTTCGTATGCCAGCGAGGTTACATTGTTGGATGAACGCACCGGTTTAAAAGAGGACAGACGTATCTATATGAACAACATACTAAACTACAAAGGCTTCCGCTTTTTTCAATCGTCGTACGATATGGATGAGAAAGGAACGGTTCTTTCGGTTAATCGCGACTTATGGGGAACCTGGTTAACCTATGCTGGTTATTTCCTTTTAACACTAGGCATGTTTATCTCTTTAGCTGCTCCAAATACCCGCTTCCGCTATTTGGTAAAACGCACCGGAGAAATCTACCAAGAGAAGAAGAAGTATTTAGCCATTGGATTATTATTTATTGCATTGCCATCCATGGCACAAGATTTAAAACCAAATGTTGAGGTTAGTCCCGAAGCTGCTAGTGCCTTTGGTAATTTATGGGTGCAGGATAATGGCGGACGCATGAAACCACTCAATACGCTTAACAGCGAGGTAGTACGTAAACTGGTAAAACACCATACGTTCAGAGGCATGAGTGCTGACCAGATGGTGCTGGGTATTATGATCGACCCAAACTATTGGCAAACTGTGCCGCTTATCACTGTTAAGCACGACGAATTAAGATCGATTCTTCAATTACGTGAAAAGAAATCATCGTTCCGAAACTTCTTCTCACCTGATGGTAAATATAAAATACGTCAACTGGTAGAAAATTCATACCGTAAACGTCCGGCTTATCGCAATAAACTAGAGCAAGAAGCTGTAAAAGTAGATGAGCAGGTAAATGTGTTTTACATGGCTCAGATGGGTAATTTTATGCGCCTCTTTCCAAAGCCAAACGACGATCAGAACAAATGGTTAACACCTGGTGAGAAGGTCACCGGTTTACCACAGGAAGATAGTTTATTCGTAGCTAATATCTTCAACATGTATCTGGATGCACTAGGCAAAAATGATGTTGCTAATGAGCAAAGTTACGTTCAGGCCATTGCTGCCTATCAAAAGAAATACGGACAAGACATATTACCATCGGAATACAAGAAAAGCATTGAAATATTTTACAATGAGAGCAGCCTCTTTATGTCGCTAATGCCCTACTTTCTTGTTCTTGGTATTATTTTATTATTCCTTCAACTAACTCGACTGGTAAAACCAAAACTTCAATTTAGATGGCCCTTACGTATTGGTTTAGGTTTAGTAATAATTGCCTTTGTGCTTTATACAATTGGATTAGCCATTCGCTGGTATATTTCGGGACATGCACCTTGGAGTAATGGTTACGAATCGATGTTATACATTGGTTGGACTACTTTGTTAGCGGGTCTGTTATTTAGTAAGCATAGTCCTATTGCTTTATCGGTTACTTCATTTTTTGCAGGCATCATATTGATGGTAGCTCACTTGAGTTGGATGAATCCTGAAATTACCAACCTGGTTCCTGTACTAAAATCCTATTGGTTAACCATTCATGTTGCCATTATTGTAGCCAGTTATGGTTTCTTAGGTTTAGGTTTCTTACTTGGATTCCTTAATCTGATATTAGCTGGTGCCAAAACCAAAAGCAACAAAAAAGCTTTCTCACTAACCATCGAAGAATTATCAGGCATTAGTGAAATGACCATGACCGTAGGCTTATACCTACTTACAGTTGGTGCTTTTCTTGGTGGCGTTTGGGCCAACGAGTCTTGGGGGCGTTACTGGGGCTGGGATCCAAAAGAAACCTGGTCGGCAGTTACTATTCTGGTTTATGCCTTTGTGCTTCACATGCGTTTTATTCCTGGCATGAAGAGTATAACCACCTTTAACTTTTGGTCGGTGATAAGTTTTGCATCGGTAATAATGACCTACTTAGGAGTAAACTATTACTTGGCTGGTATGCACTCATATGCAAAGGGTGATCCTGTTCCTGTACCTAGTTTTGTTTATTACACTATAGCTGTAATCGCAGTTGTTAGTTTCTATGCCTTCTTCAATGAGAAGAAATTGGCGCAAGCTGAGCAGCCAGATAAAGAAAAATAATTACTATTATAAGTATATGATAGACCGACAAATGCAGTATTTGTCGGTCTTTTTTTGATTTTTTTCTAAACAAAACTAAAGAAGGTGTTGTTTAGGATTCATAACAAATAATTAAACCAACAAAATGGCAAAAATAACGTTTAAAGGATCTCCGGTTGCAACAGCTGGCGATTTACCAAGAGTAGGTGCTGAGGCTCCGGAATTTTCTTTAGTAAAAACTGATCTTAGCGAAGTTTCATTGGCTGATTACAAAGGTCAGAAAGTAGTATTAAATATCTTCCCTAGTGTTGACACTGGTGTTTGTGCTGCTTCGGTTCGTCGTTTTAACGACGAAGCATCTAAAAAAGAGAATACAGCAGTATTGTGTGTTTCAAAAGATTTACCTTTTGCACATGCACGTTTTTGTGGCGCTGAAGGATTAGATAAAGTTGTTTCTTTATCGGAATACAAAGACGAAGTTTTCAGTCAGAATTATGGTGTAAAAATGATTGATGGCCCACTTAACGGACTTCTTTCACGTGCTGTAGTGGTAGTTGATGAGCAAGGAAAAGTTTTACATAGCGAGCAGGTTGACGATATCGTTAACGAGCCTGACTACGAAGCTGCTTTAAAAGTACTTTAATCTGTAGTAATAATAGTAAGTTTTAATCTTCAAATAGGGTGTTCAGCAATGAACACCCTATTTTGATTTTATTTAAAAGTTAATCTTATCCTCACAAATTTTATAACACGAGATGCTAACTTAAGTTACTATAACCGACTTTATCTAGTTTCTATTTTAACTACGCCATTACTCCCTCTTGTTCCATATAACACTATCAATTCATCGTCAGGTTTTATAACTTCAATACTGGAAACTTCTTGATTGATGATATTGTTTATATCCGCAATCATAGCAGGTTTATTATTGATGTATATTAATGGAAATTCCCAATGATTCGTTTTTTCAGTTATATTCAATTCTGCTTTAACTTTCTTCTCAACTTGAAGATAAAAATCGGATACAACAGCATCTTTGTCTAAAAACTGATCAATGTGAATACTTGTCATTCCCCATCTATATCCACCAGACGGTAATGCATTAAAAAATTCAGCATGAAGCTTCTTCGAATCCACAGTTCTGCTAACGATATCTAAAATAGATACAACCACTTTGCAATCAGCACTTCTTTCCGCGTGAGGCGACCAGAAACTCAATACTTTATAAGTATCTCTTGTGGCAAGCTCGAAGAAAACATAACTGCCATCAATCCCTCCATATTTATCATCATGCAAATCCATTAGTCCACACTCTAATAACGAATCCAATAAACTTTGCGCTATATTTTTAGGCAAACTGGTATTGGAAACTATCGGATTATCGTTAGATGTATGGATTTTATACTCAGACGAAACAGTTTCATTATAGCTAAGAGTAAATACCGTATGGGTTTGCCAAATTCTAATGTTTATTGAATCTGATGATGATCGCAAATCCTTCAGACTTAACGTTCTCAAGTTTTTCGGCAATCTTTCAACAAACGAATGAACAAGCTTATTTTCAGGCAAATCAATTTTCTTTTGTCCATTCAAAGGGTTTAAGAAAAGAACAATAAATAATAGAATAATGTACTGTTTCATAAATGTTTAATTTTGATACTATTGAGCACCCTCTCTAAAAAAGGCTTCTTCTTTAATATTTATTAAACGATTACTCACAATCTCCTTCAAACGAAGTGTGTATAACTCATTGCCTTTTTTCGAATCCAAAGTGTCGGGCAGTCTGGTTAAAAACTGTTCGTATAATTCTTGCGCCTTAAGATCATTCTCGAGGTAATAATCGTAAATAGCCGCTTGATTGTAGATATATTGCACGTTGGAAGGTGAATACTGATAAGCAGAATCGTAATAGGCAATTGCCTTTGTGTAATTTCCTGAGTCTTCATGCATCATAGCCAGCTTGGTGTGGATTTTCTCCATCAAACCGGGCGATGGCGCCAATAAATAAGCAGCCTTCTCCAAATATGGCTTACCACGCATAGGCATATTGCTTTGACCTAATGCTGCGCCAAGAAAGAAACACACTTCTACATCATCGTCTTTTAAGTCGTAAGCGGCATATAAATAATTAATGGCATTTTCGTAATTCTCCATCCGGTGATAGGCCATGCCAATGTGCTTTTTGGTCAGCAGTGAGCTATCGCCACGAGTTTCCATGCGCTTAAAAAGCTTAACGGAATTACCATTTGATCTGGCCTTAAAACTTGCCAAACCAGCCATACTCACAAAACGTTTGGTATAGCCCAAGGTATCGACAAAATGCATACTCACATCAAAACTCTCTTTGTACTGTTTTTTTTCGTAATGCAATTGAGCCAAGCGATAACCCACCTTTTGATTTGTTGGGTATTGTTTAAGTAATTTGTTGTATATATCAATCGCCATTAATGGTTCCGATGCCTTCTGAAAAGTCTCGGCCAACAACATATTCACATTAAGATTCAATGAGTCTTGCTCGCGATAAGCTAACAATGCATTAATGGTATTATCATAATTGCTATTGAAATTCTGAATTTGAGCATAACGCATCAAATTACCCAAATGCATCGACTCATCTTGAAAACGATCTTCACAAATGGGTAATGCTTCGGCATACTGCCCGCTTGTAAAATACACTTTTGAAAGTAGATCTTTTAAAAGGTTTGAATTCGTATGGTCTGCAGATAATAAACACTGAATTGCCAAATCTGATCGACCCGATTGAAAGTAGGCCGATGCCAACAAATACTGTTGATCTTCATTTCGATCAACATTCGGTTCCAACTGAGATATAACTTCGGAATAACGTTCTTGAGAGAACATTAGGCTTAAATTTTCCTGAGCAAAGAGGGTGCACGAAAACATTAAAGCAGCACCAATAAAAAGTAGCTTTTTCATTTTAATGATAATAAGTTAGGCCTAAAGTGATATCAAAATCACAATGAAATTAAGCTTTTTAGTTCAATAACCAAGCTTTTGTAGTGCGACTTTTTAATCAAGTAATCAAACTTGTGTGATAATTGAGACACCACCTTATTGTTATATTGAAGGCAATGCCTGAAATATCTAATTAACCTTAAAATAACAAGCATTAGCAGATATAAATATTAAACATTCTAAATTACAGACTAATGCAATGAAGTGCGATAAACATATAAATTCTAAAATTTAACATTGAAAATGTAGACATTGGTTTTAAAAATTACTATTTTAGTTAATACAAACCTCAGACTCATGAAAAAAAACATTACTTACAAAATTCTTCCACAAATAAATATTGTCGTCGAATACTTCAGTGGCCCAATTCATATCTCTGATATGATAGCGCACAAAAAAGACATTATCAAAAACATTGAATTCTATCCTAACATCAACTTTATAGCTGATTTAAGAGATTCACAACTTCTGTATACAAAACAAGAGCTTTCGGAATACGTAGGTTTTATCAAGGAAGAGAAGAAGCTCAACACGCATCGAAAAACAGCCATTCTAACCAGTACTCCACAGCAAGTGGCACAATCAACCATTTATGAATCTCTCACAAAAGATTTGCCAATAAGGTTCAAAATTTTCAGCACTCTGCAGGCTACTCTTGAATGGGTAAGTGTAAAGAAAGGATTAGAATTTTCAATGATAGAAGGTACCATACTTAAATTGAAAAATGAAAGCTCAGTCCGTAGTCACTATTCAAAAGTCTTGCAACGACAGTAAATCATTTTACACACCTATCAAATTTATTCGAAATATTAAAGTGCAAATGGTATTACTTGCACTTTTTATATAGAAGTTAATGAGCATTTGATTGATAAAATCAACGAATCCATAGATTAGTTTTTCATGATTATACTTGTCTTTATTTATTTGATGCATCAATCAATAAATGGAACTTATGAAAACTGTCAATCAGAGTATAATAAGAATAGGCTTACCTTTTGCCATGCTATTTATTAGCCTAAGCTGGTGTTCGTGTCAAAAAACCAATACTGATTCAATAGTTGATGAAGAGGAGGAACTAGTACCCGATCTACCCTATACCATTGTGGGCACTAATCAAAGCCTTTTTTTCAACAATACTTCAGAAATAACAGAACCACAAAGCGGTGACGCTTTTTTTGGGCAGAATGCTAACTATCAAGGTCTGGCGCAACATTACCGCGATAATGGAGATGGAACGATTTCTGATTTAAATACGGGTTTAATGTGGCAACAAGATCCGGGTGAAAAAGTAACATATGATGATGCCTTGGCAGGAGCTAATGATATTAATCTTGGAGGCTACAACGATTGGCGCTTGCCAAGTATTAAAGAACTGTACTCGCTAATGCAATTTAATGGCACAGATCCAAGTGCCTATGATGCCAGCACTACCAATAGTATTGTTCCTTTTATCAACGATGAATATTTTAATTTCACGTATGGCGATCCTGATGCTGGTGATCGAATCATAGATTCGCAATATGCCACCAGTAATATTGATGTGGGTGATTCAAATTTTGGAGGCGGAAACTTAATGTTTGGCGTTAACTTTGCCGACGGAAGGATCAAAGGATATCCAACAGGAGCAAGACCGGGACAAACAACAGGCAAGCTATTTTGTGTGCTGTATGTACGAGGTAACACAAACTATGGCGTCAACGATTTTGTAGATAATGGCGATGGAACGATAAGCGATAGGGCAACTGGTTTGATGTGGATGATGAATGACAATGCCGAAGGTGTGACTTGGGAATCAGCATTAAGCTATGCCGAAAACCTCGAATTGGCAGGTCATGATGATTGGCGATTGCCCGATGCCAAAGAATTACAAAGTATACTGGATTACACAAGAGCTCCCGGTACAACCAATTCGGCAGCCATACATCCGCTTTTTAAGGCATCAGAAATTATTAATGAGGATGGCCAGGATGATTATGCCTATTATTGGAGTAGCACCACCCATATGAATCATAAAAATGGGGGTCAAAATGCAGTTTACTTTAGCTTTGGCAGGGCGCTCGGTTACTTTAACGGACAATGGATGGATGTACACGGAGCTGGCGCACAAAGAAGTGATCCTAAAAGTGGTGATGCCAACGATTGGCCCTATGGCCACGGTCCGCAAGGTGACGCCATTCGCATTCTTAACTTCGTTCGTTGCGTAAGAACCGTAAAATAAATTTATATTTACTTTCAACGGATATAGCTTTGACTGCATCGCAAGTCCATTTAAACAACAATCTGGTGAGAAAATTAAAAAACAAATACTTACTATTAATCATCTACTCTTTTATTTGGGGCATCGTTTTTTATTCTCCGGTATTATTTATTAATGATGACAGTAGGTATTGGAACCGTTTACTCTTTGAGTGGCTGCGAATCATTCCCTTTTTCGTTCTTTTTTTAATTAATGCACTACTATTAACACCTCGGTATTTTAAGAAGAAAAGCTACCATCTATATCTAATTTTTATACTTTTATTTACCATCATAACCGCTGGTGTTTCCAGCTCTGAAACACTATCACACCTAAGCGTTTTTGGTATTGAAGCAAAGGGACCAATTGGGCCAGCACAAGGCCAACATCGGCCTTATGGAATGGATAGACCCGACAGGCCAAACAATGACTTAAGACCACCAAGACCTGAAAGGCGTAATGTGCAAAAACCACCTTCCGGACGTCCGGTGGGTGTTAGAATGGTTAATAATTTCATAACAGCCTTGTTGATGCTTGGCTTCTACAATGCCGTTTTTGCAGTTGTTAAACTCTCGAAAGAAGAACAGCAACGAACGGAAATGGAGAAACAGCAATTAAAAACTGAACTTGATTTTCTGAAGCATCAAATCAGTCCGCATTTCTTCATGAACACCTTAAATAATATTCATGCCTTAATTGATATAAATAGTGAAGATGCTAAAAGTTCCATCATTCGTTTATCACGCATGATGCGTTACCTTCTATACGAATCGGATAATGGCAATACCAGCTTGTCCAAAGAAATAGAATTCACAAAGAGCTTTCTGGATCTGATGCGTATTCGATTTTCGGATGATAAAGTGAAGATAAGTGCCAATTATCCTGAATCATTTGTTGATATGCCAATTCCTGCATTTCTCTTTGTTTCATATATCGAAAATGCCTTTAAACACGGGATAAATCCTAAGGGGCAATCGTTTATTAATCTTGAATTTAAATTACTTAATAATGCTCATTTAAGCTTTAAAATTACCAACAGTAATTTTCCAATTCATCAACCCAAAGAAATTCAGGCATCTGGTGTAGGCTTGGTAAATTCGCTGCAGAGGCTTAAATTACTTTACGATTCAAATTTTAGTTTAAATGAAGAATCAAATGATGATGTATACAGTGTTAATTTAATTATTCCTCTCGATGCAACTGAAAAGTCTGGTAATTGATGATGAACCTTTGGCTCTAAAACAAATTTGTGCCTATGTAGAAAAAACATCTTTTCTACAACTACAGAGCGCATGTGCCAATGCCTTTGAGGCGATTGAATACTTACATTCTAATGAGGTTGATGTAATATTTGTCGACATCAACATGCCCGAACTAAATGGTGTTGAAATGGTAAAATCGCTAAAGGATGCACCGATGGTAATTTTTACCACTGCCCATTCGGAATATGCCATAGAAGGGTTTAGGGTAAATGCCATTGATTACCTATTAAAACCCATAGGATATCCCGACTTCCTGAAGGCAGCAAACAAAGCATTACAACACTATCAATTGGTGCATAGTAGTCAGGATGAAGTAAAGACAGACAATGATTTTCTCTTTATAAAATCAGAATATAAGATTATGCGCATCAAACTTCAGGACATAACATATGTGGAAAGCATGCGCGAATATGTTCGCATTCATTTGCGTGGTGAGAAACCTATTATGACTCTTCTTAGTATGAAGAAACTGGAATCGCGTCTGCCAGAATCAAACTTTATGCGGGTGCATCGATCATACATTGTCAACTTAAATCAAGTAGGCACCATCGAGCGTAACCGCATCGTTTTTGACAGAGACACCTACATACCGGTAAGCGACCAATACAAAGAACGCTTTCAGGAATACGTTAATAAGAATTTTCTATAAAAAAAGCCGAAACAAAAATGCTTCGGCTTTATATTATTTAATCCGACAACTACTTCAACAACTTATCCATTTGAGCTGCCTTATCTTTTTGTTCCAATCGTAGGTAGCAGTTTTTTAGGTATTTGATGTACGATTTATTTTCCGGCTCCATTTCACGAAGCTTTTCAAAATAGCCACGAGCCGTTCTGAAATCAGCAGATACCTTTTTTAAGTCACGACGCAGATAAGCATAAGTAGTGGCATTCTTTTTCTTGTTGTACTTAGCCATTTCATACTTATAGCGCTTATCAGCGAGCTCATAGAAATATTTGCCGCCCCACTCCAATGCCTCCTTATAGTCTGGATTAGCTTTAATCAAGTCCTTACTTACCTTTTTAGCTTTAGTTGATTGATCTTCTTCAGCTAATGCTTTTACATAAGCAAACGTTGTTTCCTTTGTCAATTCGTCATCTTTGGCAGCTTCGTATAAAGAAACCACTTCAGCGTTATTACCCAATTCAGCATTCAAGGCAACTTGGCGCTCAAGCTGACGCTGCATCACTTTAGTATCTTTAACTTCATATTTATTCCAAAGAGCTAACTCATCTTCAAGCTTACCACCCTTTTGCAAGCCTTGCGCATATTCCAGTAATAAATCATCATCCTGATTCTTATCTAGCAATTTTGCATACAAAGTTTTGGCTTCTCCAAACTTATCCGTTTCTAAACTTGCCTTTGCCAACTTAGCATATACAGCATCACTGACTTCCGCTTGATTTGCCTCTGCTAAGTTTACATATTCGGTATAAAGTTGATAGGCTTTTTCAAAATCACCTAGATCAAATGCGGCATCCGCTCCATTTTGAATTCCGGGTAATTTGGCCAAAGGATTACAGGCGAACAGGGTTACTGCCAATATAATGGTTAAAAGGACTCTTAGATTTTTCATTATTATAGTTTTCATTAAGTGCCTAAAGATACAACAAATGCTTATTTGACCAATTGAATCGTGAGTTTGCTATCAAATTGAACGCTGTTGAAAATATTTTAGGATTGATAATCACACACCTAGCAAATCCTTATGAATATTTAGTTCGGTATGAATTTGAAATAATAAATATTGTCCTATTTTTGCATCCGCATTAATAAAAACAATGCATATAAGCAATACGGGTGTAGCTCAGTTGGTAGAGCACTGGTCTCCAAAACCAGGTGTCGGGAGTTCGAGCCTCTCCTCCCGTGCAAGATCCTGACTACGGTCGGGATTTTTTGTACGCTACAAATAAGATAGTGTATGAATGTGAAAAGTTCTTATATTTGATGAATTCATATTGGAGAGGTGACAGAGTGCCGTCCCGATAGCTATCGGGAGTGCATGATGAAAACTCAACAAGAAACCATTTAGAGTGTAAAAGTACATTGTAAAAAACCATACTGGAGAGGTGACAGAGTGGCCGATTGTGCATGCCTGGAAAGCATGTGTACGGGTAACCGTACCGGGAGTTCGAATCTCCCTCTCTCCGCACATTACCCGCTATACTTTTATTAAAATTATAGTGGGTTTGTTATACACTCTCTTTTTTTTAGAATCTGACCTCCCTAAGTATTCGATTGTAACTCACGAAGTATTTTTCCAATATCAAAAGGCTTCTGAAAATACCCTAATATAGTTTTATCCTTAAGTGCTTTGTTAATGTCGGGTGATAGATTATAACCACTTAAAATATAATATTGAGCATTGGCTTTAATCTTCTTGGCCTCATTTATAAACTCTAGTCCATCCATATGAGGCATTTTCATATCACTAAATACGACATCGATTTCAGGATGATCAGTCATATGTTGCAAAGCTATTGGACCCGACAAGGCGGTGTAGACATTAAAGTGCTTCTTCATATGAATCTCAAACAACTGAAGGTTGATGGGTTCATCATCCACATAGAGAAGTGTGTTTTTCATTTTAAGAGCTTAGTTTGGTTAATTCTTACTTAAAGGTAAGCTAATTATTGCACTTGTTCCAACTCCTTCCTCAGATTGGTACTTAATTTTACCCCTATGCTCTTTTATAATGGCGTATACCAAGCTCAAACCCAAACCAGTACCTTCACCTGCAGGTTTGGTTGTAAAAAACGGATCCATGATTTTAGGTAAATTTTCTTGTGAAATGCCACATCCATTATCACTTATTACCACCTCAATTTTATCGGCCTTTACTTCAGTTTTAATGATTATCTCACCATCCTTATCAATGGATTGAATGGCATTAGTAAGCACATTTAAGAAAAGCTGATGGATTTTACCTTCGTTACATGATACTTCAACTCCGGATGAACTATAATTTTTTTCAACTTTCACCCTATATCTCAAGCTACTACCTAGTATAACCAAACAGTTATCGATAATTTTATGAACGTCACAATCATTTATATCATCATCATTCTGCCTGTTGAAATGGTTTAAACTTTGAATAATTTCAATGGCTCTTTTGACACCTTCATCAATATTATCAAGTAAGCTAGCAAGCTCCTTAGAATTATTTGCATTTGAAGTCATTCTAATGGCCGATGCGCTGCCTTTAATAAAATTTAATGGATTATTAAGTTCATGTGCCACACCAGCTGTTAATACACCCATTGATGCCATCTTTTCCGATTGAATTAATTGTGCTTGTGCTTCTTTTAATTGGTGCATAGCATGCTCTAATTCATCCTTTTTAGCTGACAGGGCCTCGTTAGTAGCAATTAATTCTTCATTTAAACTAAGTGTTTCTTCATTACTTAGCTTTAATTGCTCATTCAAACCTTTTTGTTTCTGATGACTTTCATTGACCTCATCATAAGCACGTTCAATATAAGTTTGTGCTTGCGCTAATTTTTTATTGGCCTCTTCCAACTCCTTACTTCGCTTAGCTTTCGTTAAAGCTTTTTCCAATTCGGTATTACTTTGGGATAAGGCCTCGCGCATTTTTATTTGCTCATCTAATTGTTGACGCATTAAAATGGTATAGACAATTCCCCACCAAAACATCGGTTCCAGCACTCTCAAGTAGTCTTCAATAATATCCCAACTCCGGGTAATATTTCCCCACTCGAGAAAATTACTCAAACTAAAAAACACAATTAGAACAAATAGAATTAGTAATAAAAAGCGTGTCCCCGGATTAAAAAAGCGCTTCCTTCCAATAAAAACAACGATTAAGGCAAGAAGACCCGCAAGCAATCCAATCAGGTCTATAATTCCAACTAAACTCATACGGCATCACGTTTAAGTTTGAAAACCATGATGCTCCAAATAGCTAACAATATGCTACTGCTGGCATAACAAATATGCTCAATCACATTAAGAAGATCGGGTAAAATAAAACCTTCTAAGATCGTTAACACCCAACCAATAACCAGTAGCAAATAACCAGTCATCAGCAAGCGAGAGAAAGGAATTACTCTGAGCTGATCTCTTCTTAAAAAAAGAAAAATCAACACCCCTAAACTTATTAATAATCTGATTATTTCAACTTCCTGAATCATTTATATTATTTTCACTTAAGTTATTGTACTAAATATAGTAATATTTTTCGTTGGTATCATAAAGCTATTCGCCATATTAATTTACCCATAATGGTTGTTTGCTCTAACCGCATACCATTTGTTGTGTTGTATTGCTGATTAACTACAAAATAAAAGAAACTACCAATTTTTGGAATCCAGTTAATCCGATAGTTAATTAACATGTAATCACTTAGGTTATTCCATTGGGCAAATATACTCGTATGCATTTTAGGATTAAACGCATACTGAACCCTGGCACCCAATTCGTCGGTTACAAAATAGTCTTGAGGTAGATCAAGGTAATTACGTTGCCAATCTAATTCAAAATTCAAATGCTTGTTTAAATTAAGATAGCTTGTTAAATCCCATTCGTAACGCTTGCCAGTATAAAAATCGCCAACATCAATTATGGCATCCAATGCAATTCGTCTTCCTCGAAATGAGAAAAACTCCAAGACATAACGATTACCCCAGTAGGTTCCGGCCGGAATAAAAACAGAATCAACTAAATCAAATCCTTCATCCGGTTTGTCCATTTGATGAACAATATTGAATTCAAGTATATCACCACTTCGAGCCACAAAACCAAGTGGCCGCCATTCGTATTCCATTGATTCTGCCTTACCAGATTGTGGGTGCAGATACAAATTAAAATCAAGAGGTTTGAGGTTGTAATTACGAACAAAAGGCGTTTGCTTAAAACGTGGATTAAACTGCAACTCAGTAGAAAGTTTATGGTAATTTCTACGCTTAAGAAAACCCATTTCCGGATTAAAATTTTGCTGAACTGATGTAAATGACAAATCGTACTCCACAATATCGTTGGGATAACTTAAGGCAAGATGGTACGAAAGGTTGTCTTTATTCGAAATTTCTATGTCATCATATTCGGTTTCGGTTCCAGCCATTGTGGCTGTTAAAATAAGGTTCTTATTTGTCCACAAATTGGATGTTGAATAGATGAAGTCAGCACCGTAAGTTCGATTGTATCCTTTTTCTGAGAACTTCTGCATGGCTGTGATACCAATGCTCGATTGCTCAAATAAATCTTGCTTAACACGAATAAGTGAAAAATTAGTTGATGGAAGAGAATCTAGACTATTTGTTTGAATGGACATTAGTCCAACATTGGTTCCTTTTAGTTTACCAAATAAACGTACCCCTCCAATGATGGGCACTTCTCTGTTTTGCTCAATACCAATACGCCTAGAATAGAACAATTCCGTTGGCCCAACTTCTGAACGATAGTTGTTCTTACCTTCCAAAAAAAATTGTCGTTTCTCAGGGTAAAACAAGGAAAACCGGGTGAGATTAATTTGTTGCCTATCGGATTCAACTTGCGCAAAATCAGTATTCGCTGAAAAGTTTAATTTCAAAGTAGGTGTAATGTCTAAATTCAGTTCGCCACCAACCTTTAGCTTAGTTTCACTCTCACTTTCATTAAATTCAACGCCCGATAATAAATAGGGCATCAGTTCAATTTTTGTGCCTTGCTTAATGTCCTTTAAGCCTGTTAATGTTCCAGCTTGTGAAATTCTTTCCAAATCAAAATTTCTCGTCCACCCTTGCCATAATACTTGTTCGTTTTTACGGCGAATATTACGTTCGAAGTTGATGCCCCATACCTGCGTTACCTCACCTTTAAATTTTAGTGTGCTAAAGGGAATTACAAACTCAGCAAACCAGCCTTCGTCTGTTATAGATGTTGCTACGTCCCACACCCCATTCCAATCCTTATTAAAATCCTGTCCTTCATCACCCACCCACACATCAGCCATGGCGCCATTAGGGTTGGTTACAAACAAGTAACCATTCCGATTATCATTAAATGGGCTTACGATAATTTCAAAATTATCATCACTTCGCCAGCTGAAATCGCGTTGCATTTGCCGGGCAATTATTTTTGAAGCATCACTATCGTAACACCAAACTCCCACATATAGATTAACATCTGAGAACACAATTGCAACCTTTGTAAGCTCCGTAGCAAGTTCACCTTCTTTCTGTTCTCTTTGTGTGAAATTATCAATGGCTAATGCCTGTGTCCAACAAGCTTCATTTAGTTTACCGTCTAATGTAATTTTCTCATCAACAGGGTAGGCTACGAGATGATCTACATTTGCTTCTTGAGCCACCAAATGGCCTATAAAAAGAAGGAATATGAATGTACTAGTGAGTCTCATAACGACACTTTGAAAACATTTATAAGAACTTATAAGTTATTAATTAATATAGCTATTACAAAATCGTATTAATTTATTTCACTGAAAATCATAACCATCCGACACCGATTTGAAGAACAAAACATTGCATTTGTAAGGATTTTCATACATGAACGACCAATCAATCAAATAATTTAAACACACATTATGAATCGATTATTACTAAGTTTAACTATTGTGCTAATAGGAATTACTGGTACAAAAGCACAAGAATCATTTTACGATATTAAAGTAAACACGCTGGAAGGTGAAGCATATACCCTCAGCGAATTAAAGGGTAAGAAAATAATGGTTGTTAATACGGCCAGTAAATGCAAGTATACCAAGCAGTACGAAATGCTTGAATTGCTCTACAAAAAATATGAGCAACAAGGATTTATTGTCCTGGCATTTCCTTCAGAAAGTTTTGGAGATACCGAGTTTGAAGATGATGAAGAAATTCGAACTTTTTGTACCAAACACTATGATATAACCTTTCCAATCTTTGAAAAAGTTGAGATATCAAAAAGTGAAATGCACCCAATTTATCAGTGGCTAACACAAAAAAGCAAAAATGGCAAACAGGACAGTAAGGTGAAGTGGAATTTCCAGAAGTACTTGATTGATGAAAATGGACAACTAGTTGATGTACTATCACCGGGCAAGAAACCCTACAATAAAGATGTTATTGAATGGATCGAAAGTTAGTGTGAAAGCCTCCCTCTTGGAGGCTTTTTTATTCTATCTGAGCCAAAGGTATTTTATCATACACCAACTTTACGTCATCAATTATTATAATACTGCCAATTGCGCCCCATTATAACTTAACGAAGATATCTGTAAAGACGAATGCTGGCAATAGATCACTATCCATGCTTACAATTTTACTGCCAAAATATAAATAATATAATAGCTACAACAATGCCAATGCTTGATAGCACTATTCCTCTTTTAAACAATCTGGTATTTGGTTTATACATCCAAAATGAAGAGATGGCCAAAAAAAGTAAGAGAATACCATAAACCGTCGCGAACCAGTGTAGTACCTCGCGGCTAATGGCCTTATGCATGAAATTCATTTTATCAATTAAATATGGATATTCCATAAGCGTATAACGAACTTCACCAGTCAGCTTATTATAAGTGCCTTCATCAAAAGCTATGGTCTCTTTTGTTTCATTAGTAAACCTTAAGTGGCGAATATCCAACTTATCGCTTAATTCAGATCGTTTTAAGTTGGCTTCAAGTTTAAGGGCATAGTTGTTCTCTACCTTAAAAACATCCGTATCACGATATATTAATACAATGCCACTAATGCTAAAAACAATGGTAATACCAACGGTTAAAAATCCAATATCTCGATGTAATTGTCGAATGACTTTCTGAATTGAACGCTTCGACCTTGCTTCTTTCTGCTTCATATATAACTATTCTGTTTAGATGGTGAATTTAATGAAACTTTAAAAAAGAGATATAAAAAAGCCTGACACTAAACGTATCAGGCTTTCTTACTGTACCCAGAGCCGGGATCGAACCGGCACGATATTGCTATCACTGGTGTTTGAGACCAGCGCGTCTACCAATTCCGCCATCTGGGCAAAACACTCTATTGAGCTTTTTTGCGGTTGCGAAGATAAGTCAAATCGCGTGTTCTGCAAAAAAAATCTGATAAAATGTTTTAATTTCTTAACTACACCTTTTCAAGTGCTTCTTTCTTAGCATCTATCCTTTTTACAACGATTCCATATATAATAAGAGAGATAGCAGATATTGTTGCCACTCCTACGAAGAAGAACCATATATAATGAGCATTGTCGTATGCTGTTAATTTCTGAGTCTCAGTTAAAGTCAATGGATCAGGACAAAACTTCTCCAATAGAAATCCTGAAGAAATAAATCCAAACAACGATGAAAAAAACGAATGCAAATGGCTAAAACCAAGATAAAGTCCCTCTTCCCCCTTGGGTGCTTGCAACGAGAAATATTCCAAGAATCGAGGCGAAATGAAAGACTCTGCCAAGCCTTGAAATGCAATGCCTATAATCATCATTAAAGCAATAGGATGCATCACCATAAATCCAAGGTTAATGTCATCAACATTAATCATATTTCCAGAAGCCATTGCTAAAGCAGATATTGGCATAATAAACATACCTATGGTCATCGAGAATAAGGCACTTCGTTTTCTTAACCAAGCTGTTATAGGCCCTACTGTTAAAAATACAATTAAAGGATTTACATTGGCATACCATGACGGAGAAGCTTCCTCTCCTGCCATTCGCAATACATATTTAGGCATGGTAGCATATAATTGATGTTGGACCATCCAGAACCCTGTGATAATGACAATCAGAATAATTAATCGTGCATTTAGACAAACACGTACTAATGCACGCCATATTTCCCCAATCGACTTTCCTTCGCCACTTCTTACCGTAGGACGGAAGAATAAGAAAACGGCTATTAATGCCAGTAAAGTCATTCCAGCTGAGAAATAACTAATGTTAATTAAACCAACATTACCCATAGCCTCGCGTAATGGTTTAACAATTGTTTTTCCTGAGAAAGAACCAATATTTACGATGGTGTAAAAAATAGAAAAACCTGTAGCCCTGTTTGCTACAGAAGTCTCCTTAGCAACAGTCCCTGTTATTACAGATTTAATGAAGCTTCCTCCAATGATAATCAATGCCATAATAGGAAGTATAGCGTATTTACTATTTGACTCACGCAAGCCAGTAAACTCGGTTGAAAAACCATACTCAGCTAATCCTGCCGACTCAAGTAGAGTTGGTAAAACGCCCAATCCTGCATAACCAATACTCAAAAAGGCAAAAGCCATGATAAGCGATTTCTTAAAACCAATTTTATCAGCATAAGCACCTGCAAAGGTCGGTAAGAAATACAGAAGAGCACTAAACGAGCCAGCGATAGTTGCTGCTTCAACATCACTAAAAGCCAAAATTCGCGATAGATAAAGCGTGATTACAATAAAAACACCATAGTAAGCCGCGCGTTCAAGCAACTCGGCAAAGTTCGCTACCCAAAATGCATTGCTAAACCGTTTAAAAAATCCTACCTTCTCTTCCATGTTTATCTCTTTTCCTTATATATTATTCTTGTAATAGACATTTGCTGGCAAAAATAAGGAGATTACTCAGAGCTGCAACCTTTCAGCCCATTTTGGAATAATTTTAACATTTTCCACTTAGAGTTTATAAACTGCTACGTATTTTTGTACTATGATTCATGCAAGTAGAGGCATTGTCCTTAACCACATCAAATACAAGGAAAACAGCATAATTGTTAACATTTACACCGAAGAACTTGGTCGGCAAGCGTATGTTGTAAATCGGGTGCGAACATCAAAAAGCAAAGGAAATACAGTTTTGCTACAGCCTCTTACTTTGCTAGATATGCAGGTATACCATCGCCCAAAAGCTGAATTACATCGAATTAAAGACTTTAAGGTTGCACATCCACAAGTATCCATCCCCTTTCAGCAAGACAAGCGCACTATTGCCTTTTTTCTTACTGAGATGATGTACAAGGTACTGCGAGAGGAAGAAAAGAACGAAGCCTTATTTGCTTTTATCTATGAAGCCATCATGGTATTCGATGCAGATATAGACGGCAACCATAACTTTCATTTATTCTTTCTATTTCAATTAAGTCGCTTTTTAGGTTTTGGACCAGCTAGCAACGACTCCGTTCATAATTCACATTTCGATTTACTCAATGGAAATTTTATTAAGCAAGAACCTACTCATGGCTATTTTGTTCATGGCGATATATTAAAGTATTGGGAGCAACTATTTAAACTTCAAATATCAGACTTATCGCAACTACAAATGAGTAGCTCAGTTCGTAACGATATTTTAAATGCGCTCATCCTCTTTTATCAACTTCACCTCGATGGCCTGGGCGAATTTAAAACCCTAAGCGTATTACGACAGTTATACAATAATCCCGATCGTTAGCAGCCTGCGACAATGTATTGGTCAAATAATTGAGCGCGTTAGTTTAAAAAAGATCAAATAATCGAAAATAGAAGTCGATATTGTGCCACGGTTTCCTTAAATTTAATAATTAATAAGGACCATCACTATAGCACCAATTATGCAAATAAGTCCTAAGTACCATAACTTATCGTCAAGTTTTATTTCAACTTTGAATCCACTAATCAGTGAATATGACGCTATTAATTTGGCCGAAGGTTACACTGGTTTTCATTGCTCAAAGGCATTAATTGAACTCGTCAACAAACACTTACGCGAAGGACTAAATCAGTTTGCACCCTTTGAAGGAGAATTCGCACTGCGCGAAAAAATCGCAACTAAAACGGAGCACTTATACAGTCGTATTTATCAGCCAGAAACGGAAGTAACAATTACGGCAGGTGTAGCACAAGCTATGTTTACAGCCATTTCGGCCCTTGTTAAAGAAGGTGACGAAGTAATTGTTTTTGAACCGGCTAACGAATATTGCGTACCAGCCATTGAGATGAATGGCGGACAAGCTGTTTTTGTACCAATGAAAGAACCCGATTACCATATTGACTGGGAAGAGGTTCAGAAAATGATTAGCACAAAAACACGAATGATTATTATTAATACGCCTCATAGTCCTACTGGATGGGTTATGAGTGAGATTGATATGATTCGCTTACAACGCATCATCAACGGTACCAAAATAATCATCCTGAGTGAAGAAACCTTTGAACACATTGTGTTTGACGGCGAATCACACCAAAGTGTTTCACTTTACCCTAAGTTAGCTGATCGAAGCATTATTATTTCTTCATTTGGTGAAACCTACCATGTTACAGGATGGCAAATAGGTTATTGTCTGGCCCCCAAAGAAATTATGCGCGAATTTAGGCAAGTGCATCAAGTGATGATGCAAAGTGTTAATTCTCCTTTTCAATTGGCAATAGCCGAATACCTCGATAATAAAGAAGAATACCTGAATTTGAAGGCGTTTTATCAGAAGCGTCGTGATTATTTTCTAGAGCTAATGGAAGGATCAAAGCTCAAACCAATTATGGGGAAAGGTACCTTTTTCCAGCTCTTTAGTTTCAGTGCCATATCCGACGAGAAAGATAAGGACTTTGTCATTCGATTAATCAAAGAACATGGCGTCGCCGTTATGCCAATTAGTGCATTCTGCCACGAGAAAGTCAAGAAACAAATAATAAGAGTAAACTTTGCGAAGCCTGATGAATTATTGCAGGAGGCGGCTCTGAGATTTAAACAGCTTTAGTGTCGTACCTGCTAAGACAAAGCAATTAATCCATCTCAGCTTATACAAATCAAAGGCTCATCGACAAAAATCAATGAGCCTTCTTATATTATTCCTCAGGAATATAGGATAGTTTATCTTGATACCAGCCCAGCGAATTTTCAATCTTACGGGTAATCTTAATGGTTTTGGCCCATAACTCCTTCATACCTTCCACCTCTTCGAGTTGTTTGTTGGCTACATCAGTCATTGCACCATATTCAGTACGGTCTTTAAATCGTGATATAATCCACATCATTGGTCGATCAGAGCCCAAACCTCCTACATAGGTAGAAAATCCTAAATCAATATTATTATCCTGGTACAACTTAACCCAGTCTTTCATCAGTTGCTTTGCCTCCTTCATTTGGCCGGGCAGCACATACCAAGCCATTACATCAGTAAGCGGATAATCCAATGCTCCACGTGCACCTGAAGGTGATGTATAAGATAAGGACTCCACCCATGTCATTATGCATTCGGTCGAACCATGGTAATTGCCATTAAAAGCATCGAAGGTACGATCCCAGCCAGCTTTATCTTTCTGATAGTGTTGATCCCAATCGCTGAATAAGCTATCCAGCGAAGCAAAGCTCTTACCTACCGGATAATTGTAATAGAAATTGAATTCATCATCACTAAATATATACACAGGGTAAGGATAACTTTTTTCTTCAAGAAAAGCTCTAAAGCCCGTTACCGCTTCCTTATACTCAAGATACTTTGAGGGCTTTACCTCATCTACCACCACATAAAACTTACGTGTTTCCTTTTTATCCTGTGCATTAAGCAAAGTTGGCATACTTAAAAGTGCTGCCATACACCATAACAATAAAGATGTTTTCATAATCCTTGTGTTTTAGATTAAATAATACAAATAGGAATTTAAAGCCTGATTAAATTAATCTGCGATTCTGCCGGGGATTAACCATTGCCATAAGCAATATGATCGAGTTATCATTTTGCTATTCAACTGGATAAGATTCGTAAGATAAAGCTAAACACATGACAAAGTCAATCTTTCATGGCACTTTTATTATTGACTTCAATAAATTAATGCCTCGAGATAACGGCTATAGTACTAAAAAAGTAAGTCGACACTTATGAATGTTTTACAAATTGATTACTTTTGCAGCAACAAAACAAAGTCCCTTAGTTCCCCTGATAGCTATTAGGGGGGATAGAATGACTAGTTTTTTCAAAGTCCCTTAGTTCAACGGATAGAATAGCAGTTTCCTAAACTGTAGATATGGGTTCGATTCCCGTAGGGACTACTAAAAAGCCTGCAATCATTAGATGTGCAGGCTTTTTGTTGATATTAGCAAGATCGCTATAAAATTTTTACAGCTTAAAAAATTGGTTATTTAAGTTATTGAAGGGCTTTTTCTATTTTTGCATCTGCAAAAAGAGTTGTCATCACTACCGGATACTTAATATCAATAACTTTTTTCTTAATTTTCTTTGTTGACACTGTACCACTTGGACATAGACCTTGCTCTACTTCATGAATGTTATTTGAGGCTATTAACTCTCCGGTTTTACTGTATATCTCTAAAGTAAGATTGTATGTTAATTCTGTAGCCAACATCAATATATTAATAGATTTCGCATCAGATCGCCATTTTTTCATTATTACTAAAATTATAAATGTCAGCTTCCTGACTATTTAAATCTTTTGTGATAGTTTCTTTGGAGCTTGTGTAATTGGTTTTGATTTGTGAAATGGCATCGTTTGTTTCACAAATTTCCAGTCTAATTTGAAATGAAAAGATAAACGCCCAATTAATGGGATTTGTAGAAGAGAATTTTATAAATTCCGACTTTAGTCGGTTAATAGTGAAAAAGTATATTTGAAAAGTAAGAGCCTCCACGGTTTGAGTGAAAAATAATTAAGACGTTTTATTTTACACTCCTATTTTTACTCGAATATTTATCATTAATTTTACTCGAAAGATTCATAAAGCTAATGAATGGCCATTATCCATATTATTTTATCTTTAAACTAAATAAATGATACTCCCTCATAAAACAAAAACACTTTCACTAAGAACACTAATGCTAGTGTTACTTGGCACTTTATTTATCAACACGATATCGGCTATTCAAAATAAGAAGAGCAGTAAACCCGACTCACTCAAGAAAGTGAAAATTGCGGCTATTCCAATCATCAATTACAACCCTTCGCAAGGATTAGTGATTGGAGCCATGGGGCAAGGTTTTTATAAACTTAATGCTAAGGATACCATCTCACCTTCTTCATCGAGTGGTATTTTCGGTATGTACACCACGAATAAAACCTACTTTGTTTCTCTTTTTCAACGTTTGTATTTTAATGAAGATAAATGGCGCGGAATGTTTGCAGCCGGCTTTGGCCAAATGAACTTCCAGTTTTGGCAACAACTTCCCATCGAAGGAGGCACCTTTATTGATTTTAACACCAATGCAAGTTTTGCTTTAGCTCGTATGGAACGAAAAGTTTACAAAGAATTATACGTGGGTCTGGAAGGCGTCATCTCACGGGCAGAAACGGAATATGATATTCCTGATTTCTTTCCCGACAGTCTTAGGTACGATAAGCGTAACATGAATAATTTAGGATTACTTTTAAACTTTGATAAACGCGAACACCAAATGAACCCTTACTCGGGTTTTAATATCGCCTTCAAAAATAGCCTCTATGCCACATGGCTCAATAGTGGCAATGACTTTAACAAAACCGAACTGACCTACAATCATTACTACCAAATTAATAACGAACGTAACATTCTGGCTACTCGATTTAAAACAACAATAGCGTCAGGCGATGTTCCTTTTCAGGGACAAAGTGTTGTTGGGAAAGATGACATAAGAGGCTATACAGCTGGCAAGCATCGCAACAATCAGGTTTATGCATTACAGACAGAGTACCGTTGGCGATTTTATAAGAAATTTGGCATGGTTGGTTTTGCAGGCGTCGCAAGTGCCGTAAATAATATCAAAGATATTCCCAAAAGTGAATTTCTTCCTGGAGCAGGCCTTGGCTTTCGATTTTTAATGTTGCCTTCCGAACGAATTAACGTTGGATTTGATATTGCAAAAGGAAAAGATGATTGGGGTTTGTATTTTAGAATTGGTGAATCATTTGGAAGATAATTTCTCCATTAATTTTATGTGCATGCAAAAACTAAGCTTAAGTCAAATATACATTTACCCAATAAAATCGATGGGTGCAATTTCCCTTAAGGAATGTAAGTTGGATCGTTTTGGATTACTTCACGATAGACGCTGGATGGTGGTTGACACAGATGGCAACTTCCTGACCCAACGACAACATGCTGAAATGTGCCTATTTGAAGTTAATCAGCTTGACGATGGCTTACAGATATTACATAAAAAACAAAGTCATATTGATATTAAAGTGCCCTTTGAACCACTAACACAGAAAAGCATTGAAGTAACAGTTTGGAACGATAAGTGCAAAGCTATAATCGTGGACGAAAATATTGACAAGCAATTAAGTAGCATTTTTAAACAGCCTGTTCATCTGGTAAAGATGCCAGAATCTGAAATTCGTCAGGTAGATACAAGTTATACTCCCCAAGGTACAATTACTGCTTTTACCGATGGTTTTCCATTATTAATGATCAGCCAGGAATCACTTGACTTATTAAACTCTAAACTTGAAAAACCAGTTGGGATGCTACGTTTTCGACCAAACCTTGTTATTACGGGTGGAGACGCTCACGTGGAAGATCAAAAAGCTAAATTTACCATTGATAGTTGTGTATTTGAAGGCGTAAAACCTTGTTCGCGTTGTGTCGTCACTACCATTGAACCTAATACTGCTATAAAAAGACCAGAGCCATTACGTACTTTAACGCAATACCGCATTCAGGATGGAAAGGTCATGTTTGGTATGAATGTGTTTCATCACCACTCAAATTGCAGCATAAAAGTTGGTTCAAGCATCAATTATTAATCACTAGGTCAATCTGAAAAAAGATAATTTCTTTATTAGTTCCGAAGCCTGATCGGATAATTGATTTGAGGTGGAAGACATTTCCTCCGAGATTGCAGCGTTGCTTTGTGTTGTAGTGTTAATATCGTGAATAGCCGAATTAATCTGAGAAGCACCTTGCGATTGTTCCTGACTCGATGAGCTTATCTCCGACACTAATTCCTCATTTTTCTTTATCAATGGTAAGGTTTCTTGTAATTTGGCCATGGCATCTTCAGCCACATCATTTCCATCTTTGGTAAAGGCTTCTATTTCCTGTGCGGCTTTTTTACTGCGCTCAGCCAACTTACGAACTTCACCAGCAACCACACCAAATCCCTTACCTTCATCACCGGCTCGCGATGCTTCAACCGCAGCATTTAAAGCTAGTAGATTAGTTTGTACGGCTATCTCGTCAATCACCTTTATTTTTTCACTAATCTGTTGCATGGTCAAAAGCGCCTTCTTGGTCTTTTCAAAACTTTCTAAAACCGATTGATTTGTTACTGTAGAATTTGATTTTGTTTCACCCGCATTTTGGGCATTGGCATCAATGTTCGAAGCCATCTCTTCCATCGATGACGATATTTCCTCAACACCAGCGGCTTGTTGGTTCGCTCCACTTGCTAAATCACGAGCTGTTGAACTGATTGTTTCGCCCATTTGATTAACTTGATTAGCCGAGGTTTCAACTTCTTTTATAACGCCACTAATATTTTGTTGCAACATTTCGATGGATTCATGTATGGTCAAAATTTCACCTTTCAATAATCCGTTAAATTCCTTGTGAGCCGACGAAATATTGCCTTTAGCAATCTCGCGCAATTGCTGCGTAATTCTTTGTAAGGGGCGTTTCACTTGTAAAAACACAAGGTATTGTAAAATTATGGTCACTATTACACCCACTAATAAGGCCACCCAAATCGGAAATTTCTCAGGGTTGTCATAATGAATACGGCTATTCACAACTGTGTAAAACACATTTATCATCCACAGTGCGCCAATTTTAAAGAAGATACTATTCTTAAATAAAGCCTTTAGAACAAAATAGCCAACAACGCCAACTATAATTCCTATAACCGCCAATCTTAAAACAACTGATTCCATAAAAACAATTTATAAAAGACAATAGTGCTCTAACAAATATAACAATAATAACACTTATCTCTGCTTAGGCTTATAATTTTTCCTACAATTACCATCTAACGCAAGATGTATAGTTGTTAAAGCACCTTATTACGTCATGCAACACCAATAGTTACAGTTTATTCCATAAAAAAAGCGGCTACCAAAATATGGCAACCGCTCCCTTATGTTATTTGAAAGAAATTATCCTTTCTTCTCTTCTTTCTTTGCACATTCTTTTTTCTTGTCACATGCTTTCTTCTCGTCGCAAGCTTTCTTTTCAGAACAAGCTTTTTTCTCAGAACATGCTTTCTTTTCACATGCTTTTTTCTCCTTTTTTACAGGCTCTTGTGGAGCAGATGCGATAGCAGGTGAAGCAATAGCTAATGTAAATACAAATAATACAGATAGAATTAAAGTCCTTTTCATAATAGTGAAATTAAAATTGTTAAATATGTTTTTAATTTTGACAATACAAATCTATTGTGCTCTGATGTAAAAGTACGTTATCATCTTGTTAATCGTTGTTAACAGGATGTTAAAATCGGACAAGTAAGTCTTTTAATGAGTAAATTTGTCCTAATCATACACTTATGAAATGATCAAACTAAAAAACAACAAGCTTCTATCTATCGCCACCTTTGTAGCTTTGGCCGTTTTACTCTTGATTCAAGTGCGTTTTGTGTTAAAATCAGCACGACTTGAAGAGCAGAATTTTAATCATCGTGTGGTAATGGCATTGAAAGATTCCCGCGATGAAATTGGTCGCCGACTCTGTTCTGATATGAACCGCTTTTTGTGTGGTAAAGATTGCCCTAATGCTATTCGTCACACTAAAAACGCAGAGGTGGATAGTATTATACGCGCCAATTTATGTATTTACCAACTGCCACTTGAGTTTACCTTTGAACTTAACGACGACAATCCTATAACTGAAAACACTAAGTTTTTCGGGGTTAAGTATTACCAGCAATCCTTGAACGGATTACTTCAACAAGAGGGCATAGGCATACGACTTGAATTCCCCGATAGAAATATGTTCCTAATGGCGCAAATGCGTGGTTTATTTATTGTATCAATCATAGTTATTCTGTTCTTGGTTGCATCTTACATCATTTTATTAAGATCAATGAAAAGTGAACAGCTACAAATGGCACGCACTAAAGAATTTGTGAATAACATGTTGCATGAGTTTCAAACACCATTGGCAAATATTCGCTTAGCCGCGAATTTAATACGTAAAAAAAACAAACCTTCCTCGGAAGTAAAGACCGATGAGTATACGCAGGTAATTTTAAACGAATACCAGCGAATGCACGAGCATGTGGATAACATTCTGAAAATATCCTGCGATTCGCCTGATAAATGTGAAAAGAACATTGTTGACATGAAGCCTATAATTGAAGAAGTAGCTTCATCGTATAACTACAGAATTAACGATGCTGGTGGTGTTCTTCACGTTGATTTAAAAGCACAGGATCATCATATTTTCAGCAATAATGGTCGTTTCTCACAAGTTGTATCTAACCTGCTCGACAACGCCATTAAATACAGCAAGGAGAAACCTGAAATAACAATTGAATCCGAATCAAGCAATACCTCATTAAAAATAAGCATTGCCGACAAAGGCATTGGTATCGAGAAAAAGAATTTAGCACATATATTTGACCAATACTATCGAGTGGGCACAGGTGATGTGCATAATGTTAAGGGCTTTGGACTTGGATTGAACTTTGTGAAAAAAGTGATTGAAGAACACAAGGGAAGCATTAAAGTAGAAAGCGAACCAGGAGTTGGGACAACATTTATCATTTTTATACCTTTAGCACATGGCTAAAATTCTTTTAGTAGAAGATGATGTAAGCATGGGCTTTTTGCTGGTTGATTTTTTAGAATCAAACGGTTTTGATGTGAAACTGTACAAGGATGGTCTCAAAGGCTTAGAGGCGTTCAAGAATGGTAGTTATGACTTTTGTATTCTCGATGTTATGCTTCCTGGCTTAGATGGTTTTAGCATTGCCGAACACATTCGAAAAATTAACACGCAAGTACCTATTATCTTTCTGACAGCCCGTTCGATGAAGCAAGATAAAATTAAAGGATTTGCTCTGGGTGTTGATGATTACGTTACTAAACCATTCGATGAGGACGAATTACTTTGTCGAATTCATGCAATTCTAAACCGTATTAATACAGAAGAAAACGTTACGACTGATAAAAATGTAAATTGTCAGATTGGAAGTTTTAAATTCGATTCGGAGAATCAGATTCTTGTCAACGGTTCCGACTCTAGAAGATTAACTCAGAAAGAGAGTATGGTATTAAACATCTTATGCCAATCGATAAATAACATCGTAAAACGCGAAGATATACTCATTGCGATTTGGGGAGAGAATGACTATTTCCACGGAAGAAGCTTAGATGTTTTTATAGCTAAACTTCGAAAATACCTTAAGGATGATTCAAGTGTGAGTATTGAAAATGTGCCGAAAGTAGGATTCGTACTCAACGCGTAAATAAAAGAGCTTGTCCAAAAGCAACTATACTAAGTGTTTACTGAGATGCTCGTTCTGTGTTTTTGGACAAACTCTTACTCACTATTTACCTTATCGATTAGGCATCGGCAAATGCCATCCTTGAAACTTTCACAACTGTGGGATGCACCAGTTTCTGGTAATCTTTGTAAGTCATCTGAATCAGCTCTGAATGATTACAGGCATTAAAGGCAATGTTTTCATCTTCGGTTAATTTTTCTGCTACAAAAACTTCCATATTATACAGATTGCCAAAAGGTGGCTGAGCACCAACTTCACAATCCTTAAACACATCTTTAAATTCCATTTCTGTGGCCAGGCGCACATCTCTTGCTCCAGTGGCACGACGCAGTTCATTTAAGTCAACCTGATACGAAGCAGGCAAAACGGTCATGCACATTTTACCATCGATCCTTACCATTACTGTTTTTGCAATCTCATTTCCCGAAATATGCGAATAAGCAGCCGTTTTCTGAGCGGTATAGGCCCTTGAATGCACGATACGCTTATAGTTAATCTTTTGATGGTTTAAATATTCTTCTAATTGTGTTAGTGGCATAGCATTGTACTCCTATTTAGTTAGTGATTATACAATTAAAAAAGCAAGTAGAATTTACGACAGAAATAAGCTTGTGTAAATAGCTTTAATGCAAAAAATGAAGAGATATTAAGTATTTAATCGAAACCAATAAAGATCAAATAATCCACAGCCAGCCATTTTTGTTTTCGATGAATTTATAGCACTTTTGTGAAAAATGAATGAAGATGGGAAAAGGGAAGCAAATGACGAAAGAAGAACTCCATTTTTTAGGAATTAAAGTGGTGTATAAAGATATGGTTGACAAAGGTTACAAAGTACTGAATGTACGAAACGAAACGGATGTTAACCCACAAATATTGGCATCGAAAGATGATAAACGCTACTTCATTGTTGTTCGCACTACACCTTATCCTGAAATGGGCATTCTTTTACCAACTTTGGCCGCTGAAGTAATGCACCACGCAACAAAACACAATGCGACATGTTTATTTGCCAGTGTAGGCATAGCTAATGCCAATGGCGAAACTGAAGAAGAAATGAGTAAACCTGAATTAAACGGTGAATATTACATCAACTACAAAGGCCTTCAATCCTTTCCAAGTTATTAATTATGAAGAAATACTTAAACGATTTTTTAGTCTTTTACCGTAAATACCGTTGGTGGGTAATTGGTGGTTTGTTCTTTCTTTTAATGATGCAAATTTGCAGTCAAGGAGGGAGAGTTAACCAAAGTTTGGATGTGAAGAAGGAAGTGGTGCAATCGGAAGAGATTGTTGATGACGGATTATTACAGCCACTTGGTGCGTCGCGAAATGAAGATATTAAACCGCAGCAAAACCCAAGTCTAAATTCAATCTTCATACTCGTTATTTTTGGTTTGCTATTTTACATCGCCATGAAACGTGGTTTATTTAAAAAGTTTGCTCCTTCAATTGTTTGGGTGACATTGGGGCTAAAGCGATTAAATAATCAGCGCCTGGCTAAAATTGGCATTGTTAATCAAACCAAGGAAAGTAAAACTTTTCAGGCACCTGTTATTGTATTTGCAGGTATTGGTCAGAAAACAAAACGATTTAAACTTAAGACCAATCTTAACAGTGTGTTTCCCTTGACCCTTACACCTGGCACCTCGCATCAATTAACCATTAATATTGACCAATTTCGAACAAAGGCCAACTTAACTAATTCATATAAGTTAGTAAAAATTGAAGTTGAATCGGATGGTGTAAAAGAGCATTCTTCGTTTTGGAAGTTTTTATTTTAGTAAGCAAAATGCTTTTAAGCTTATTATAACTTGAAAGAAATTATATTTGTGAAATGAGAAAGGGATTTTGGTCAGAACAGTGGTATAAGTATCGTCGTAAAAAAACGGTTTGGGGCATAAGCTTCGATTTTATTTTTACGGCCTTGGTTATAGCAATGGTTTTTCCCACTTCACGTAAAGTTGTATCAGCAACCATTATCCGTTACAGCATGTTTCAACCTCGCGAAACGGAAGATGTTATCTATGTTAAAAATT
Organism: Carboxylicivirga fragile; assembly: GCF_050589805.1. Lineage (NCBI taxonomy): Bacteria > Pseudomonadati > Bacteroidota > Bacteroidia > Marinilabiliales > Marinilabiliaceae > Carboxylicivirga > Carboxylicivirga fragile. The sequence goes on from NZ_JBNGOY010000031.1 coordinate 63,377, forward strand.
CTGATCTTAACTGGTACGTTGAGGATCTTGAGGGCAGTCGTGTAGAGATAAAAGAGCTTAGAGACAAACCCTTGTTTATAAATTTTTGGGCTACCTGGTGTCCTCCTTGCATTGCCGAAATGCCATCGATTCAGCGCCTATACGATGTGTATAAAGATGATGTTTATTTTATTCTTGCCAGCTCTGAGCCGGCAGGCACATTGAAAAAATTTATTGAAAAGAAAGAATATACATTTCCTGTTTATGTGCTTCGTCAGAATGTGCCTGACATATTCGCTTCACGTAGCATTCCAGCTTCGTTTTTGATATCTCCCGAAGGTAAAATAATTATGAAAAAACAAGGTGCAGCCCGCTGGGATGGTAAAAAAGTAAAACATCTGTTGGACAAAATGATAAATAATTAGTAAATATTTAAATACTGACTAATTTTATCTTTCAACTCCGATGATCGAATGGGTTTAGTCAAATATTCAGTAAATACGTCTCCATATTTTTCTCGTTCAGTTGATAAAGCAAAGGCTGTTTGAGCTATTATTGGCAAGTCAGTCTTAAACGTTCTAATTTCTTTAGCTGCTGAATAGCCATCCATAATTGGCATTTTTATATCCATCAATACCAACTTAATATCATCGTTCTGCCGACACATTTCTACCGCTTCTTTACCTGTACTAGCTGTTAGTATATTAAATTGGGAACTACCAAGTAGGGTAGATAAATAAATCAAAGATGTTTCATCATCTTCGGCAATTAATATGGTTGATTTATGATTTCCATTTAACACTGGCGACGCCTCAACTTTATCTACTGCACCCATCTTCTTATCTACTTTATTATTGGGTAATGAGAAATAAAAACACGTACCCTTTCCGGCTTCTGATTCAACACTTATGGCACCATTCAATATTTCAATATAACCTTTTGAAATGGACAATCCCAAGCCAGAACCCTCATATCCACTAGCGACATTTAAATCGGCCTGAACAAATCGATCAAAAATAGCATCAAGTTTCTCTTTAACAATGCCAATACCTGTATCGCTCACATAAAAGAGCACCTCGTTTTCCTTACATTTATAACCAAAAGTGATACTACCTTTTTTAGTAAACTTAACCGCATTTTTAATAAGGTTGGTTAAGATGGCGTATAACTTTTCCCGATCAGTAACAAGCACGGCTTTATCTTCAGGTAAGGCACATTCCAGCTTCAGTTCAATGTCTTTCTGCTGGCATTCTTCTTTAAAAAAAGAATATAAGAAATGGAGCTGCTTATTGATATTAGTTTGCTCTAACATTACTTCCATTTGACCTGCTTCTATCTTCGAAATATTAATCAAATCGTTGATAATATTAAGCATCCGATTTCCACTCTGCTCTATAATACTAATAAATGATTTTTGTTCCTCTCCTGATAAATTAGGTGTTTTAAGAAGCTCAGCAAAACCCATAATTCCATTCATAGGCGTACGAATTTCATGGCTCATGTTTGCTAAAAAAGCCGACTTTAGATGATCACTTTCTTCTGCTTTGTCCTTAGCGCGTATCAATTCGTTTTCGATTTCTTTTCGTTGCGTAATATCTACTATTAAGCCTCTTATTCCACAAGGCTTACCTTGCCGTATTATCGGTGTTGAATAAATTATAACCGGAAATCTAGAACCATCCTTTCGAAGCCCAACATATTCATTATTACTATTTTCACCTTTTAATATTTTGGGAATATTTGCTTCTACTTGCTTATGGCATTCAGGTGCTATACACTCCATTACATTCAAACCCTTTTCAAAATCCTCTTGAGTATATCCAAAGGTTTCCTTGGCTTGACGATTGACAAAAGTTAATCTGCCATCCAAATCCATTTCATAAACCAGCTGTGGCAACAAATCGACCGTTTCCTTAAATTTCAATTCGCTTTCAACTAAAGCTTCTTGTGTTTGCTTCCTGTCCGTAATATCTTCGTAGGTTCCAAGAATCCCGAACACCTTTCCCTCATAATCGACCAATGGTATTTTATTTGTTTCCAACCAACGCTTTTTCTTGTCCACCCCTAGTTGAGGTTCTAATATGTAAAATTCAGCCTTTCCACTCTCCATCACATGCTTATCCCAAACCCTATAACTATCCGCCTCCTCCTTAGTCCAGGCGCAATCATAATCCGTTTTACCAACAATTTCAGAAGCTGAATTAAAACCTGCTATTTTAGCGAACTTTTCGTTACAACCTAAATAAACTGAATTGGTATCCTTCCAAAAAATGTAAGATGGTATAGTATCCATTATGTGTTTACGCATCGAATTTGACTCGAGCAATTTCAAAGCGTAGCGTTTACTTTCTGATACATCTTTTGCATAAAACGAAGCTCCCACTACCTTTCCATTCACTTGAATGGGATTCATAGAAACTTCTAAATAGAAAGACTCATTGCCTACATCAACTTTATCTGTAAAAGAAAATTGCTCGTTAAATGATCGGTCATATCGTTTTTTCCAAACATCACGAAGCTGCTCCGGTAAAGATTCAAGCAAATTAACTCCTTCACGCAACTGAACACCAAAGGAGTGAAAAAATGATGTGGCAAAATTTTCGTTGACATATTGAATTTCATAATCCGTGTTAATTGACCAGATATTCTCAAGTGAATTTTCTATAATAGATTTTAAATTAGCTTCGCTTTCGCGCAAAGCCTTTTGTGCGATTTTGCGCTTGGTTATATCAACTAAGGTAAACTGTAAAAAACTTTTTGAACCTACTTCAAATCGCAATAAATGTACTTCTGCATCCCAATATTCGCCGGTAGGCGTTTGATGCAACCATTCAAAAACATAGGAGCCTTTTTCCATGGCAATTCTAACGTTTTCTATCACCAATTCTTCTGATGATCTTCCATCATATTGCTTAGGAGCAGATACTTCAAGCGGTGTTAATTTTAAAACATCTTCCTTTGAACTTAAGCGGTAAAAATCAACAGCCACCTGATTGCAATCAATGAAGCGTTTACTTTCAGCATCCATTATCACATTTGGCATGTATGAATTTTCAAATGCTAACTTTCGATAATTCTCAATTGAAGTAATGGCTTTTTCATCTACCAACTTTATGGCACCAAGTTTCTTTTTTAACGCTACATTCTCCTGAACTAATTCATCGTATGTTTGCTTTCTATCTCTCATCCTCCAAGCATTAAACAAATAAGTAACTACAAACTGTGGGTGTAATGCTGATAAACCTAAAAGTTAAGATCCCCAATAACTCATAGGTACTACGACTCTTTAATATACAATTTTATTTGAATATGTAAAAGCCTAAACCTTGACAATCAACAAAATCTACTTATTAAACCAACAATTACTTTGTTTTGTTTCAAGGCAAAGAAAATGCCTATGTAATGAAACCCAGGTTTTCTAGATCATAGCTATTCCAGGAAAGACTTTTAAAAAAAAGAATATTATCTCAAAGAAAAAAGTTTATGACTTTTCCAAAGTCAAATCAACAGCATCCACTGCCAATTTATGCCCAAGATAGCCACCTATTGCAGCACCAATTAAACCAAATGGCATAGCACTCATTAAATCACCTGTTACCTTAAATGCAATGGCAACAATTAAAAATTCCAATGACAGCCATAAAAGAATCATTGTAACAATGTACTTGGAAACCTTATGTCCTTTAGGGCGAACAATCTTACCTATTCGCTTACTTAAAAAGATGATAACAATTATTTCGAGCATGTTTTTAATCAAATAATTATTTGCTCGCAAAACTAATGCTTTATCGACTATTAAACTATTATTAAAGCATTGTTACCGATATTGATTTTTACATTGAGTTGATACGCGGCTTAAGCAAAAATATTTTCAAGTCCTGAATCACGAATAAACAAACAGGTTGTTTTAGTTTCATCAACCATTTTATCCATAAAAACAAAGTTGGGTTTCGCGTCCAAACCAAATATATTGAGATCAGCCTCAGGCGGATTTTTTATTAACACATTAAAGTTATCAATATAAACTCCCACTTCAGTTTTGGGTAAACGGGCATGATCAATCAATTCAGTCATAAAATGAAGGGCTTGCTCCTTCTGCTCTTCATTATCAACAACTGTAACCAGGCGAATTTTTGCTCCCCAATTGCGTTTTAATTTATAAGCTACCAATACTGCTGATGCGTTAAAATTAGTCACCAAATAATTTTAGTTGTTCTTTGACATCTTGATTGATTTGATATTCTGTAAGCAGTTCTTGTAT
>NZ_JBNGOY010000032.1:0-66293 GCF_050589805.1 Carboxylicivirga fragile
TCACCATTTTGGTATTTTCACCAAATGGATGATTTGCTTTATCGTTATGCATTTAGGCTATTTTTTATTATTCGAATGCATAGTTTGGGTTAATGGTTCCATAACTGTTTTTTATTAAGTAGATAGTGTCAACTTTGCACTTCGGACTACGGACTGTTGACTTCAGACTATTATACTAGGCACTGCGCACTAAGCACTTTTATAATCGCCAGCCCAATCTTTATATTTTTTTATCTTTACACAAATTTTTGAAAGCATGACTAGAAGCGAATTTTCCCAACTGTTCGATGGTTTTGATAATATGCACATATTGGTAGTGGGCGATGTTATGATCGACTCCTACTTATGGGGCGATGTAACACGTATTTCGCCAGAGGCTCCTGTTCCAATATTGGCAACCACGGGACGCGAAAATCGCTTGGGGGGTGCCGCCAATGTGGCATTGAACATTCAATCTTTAGGTGCTATACCCATCATGTGCTCAGTTATTGGTAAGGATGATGCTGGTGCAATATTTAGAGAACTGCTCGAAAAAAGACAATTACCAGCTGATGGCATTATTGCTTCGAGCAAGCGTAAAACCACCATTAAAACGCGCATTATCAGTCACAACCAACATGTGCTTCGAGTTGATGAAGAAGAAGATAATGAGCTGAATCAAGAATTAGAAAAGAAGCTTCAGGAACACATTATAGAACTACTCAACACTTACAAGATTGATGCATTAGTTTTTGAAGATTACGACAAAGGTACATTAACCAAAAAGTTAATAGAGCAAACCGTAACTATTGCCAACGAAAAAGGTATACCAACGCTTGTTGACCCTAAAAAGCGTAATTTTCTGGCCTATTCTAATGTGAGTTTCTTCAAACCCAATTTCAAAGAATTTAGAGAAGGTTTGAAACTCGATTTGGACAATAACGATGAAAACGAACTCATTAAATCGGCGCGTCATTTTTTGATTGACCAGAACATGGATAATATAATGGTTACCATGGCTGAAAAAGGAGTAATGATTTTAAATAAGGATAAACAGTATTTAATACCTGCCGAAATAAGAAAGATAGCAGATGTTTCTGGTGCTGGTGATACCGTTATCAGTGCAAGTACTTTAGCATTAGCTTCAGGACTAACTCCTAAGTTGGTGGCAGGAATAGCGAACTTGGCTGGTGGACTGGTGTGTGAACATTCGGGTGTAGTACCAATTGATAAAAATGAATTATTAGAAGAATGTTTTATAAAGCTGGCGAGTCAGTAAACTAAATACTTAAGCCATCAAATTGCAGAAAATTCACCGAGCCTGCCCAAATGTTTTATAAAAGATTAACTTTGGGGTTCAGAAAATATTTAGCATTTTGCAGTTCTTAACTTCATCACAAAAAAAACCAAAATATGGGTAAGATTATTGCTCTGGCAAATCAAAAAGGAGGGGTTGGAAAAACAACAACAGCAATTAACCTGGCGGCTAGCTTAGCTGTACTAGAATATAAAGTATTAATAGTTGATGCTGATCCACAGGCCAACGCAACATCAGGATTAGGTTTTGATTTAAAGGAAGTTGAAAATAGTATATACGAATGCATCGTTGACGGCATTGATCCGAAAAAGGCATTAATACAAACAGAAATTGAGCATTTATTTGTTCTTCCTTCTCACATCGACTTGGTAGGTGCTGAAATTGAGATGCTGAATTTACCAAATAGAGAAAAGGTATTAAGCGGTGTTCTTGAAAAGCTGCGTGATCAGTTTGACTTTATCTTGATAGACTGCTCGCCTTCATTGGGACTAATTACTGTGAATGCACTTACAGCAGCTGATTCAGTTATTATTCCTGTTCAATGCGAGTATTTTGCACTTGAAGGATTAGGAAAATTATTAAACACGGTTAAGATCATTCAAAGTCGTTTGAATCCGGAATTAGAAATAGAAGGTTTCTTATTGACCATGTACGATTCTCGACTTAATTTATCGAACCAGGTTGTTGAAGAAGTACAACGCCATTTCCAGGACATGGTATTCGAAACTTTAGTTTCGCGTAACATTAAGCTCAGTGAAGCGCCGAGTTATGGTAAAGCAGTTGTTATGTATGATGCCACTTCGAAAGGTGCGGTTAACTACCTTAACCTGGCACGCGAACTGCTTAAGAAGAATAATTTAGCAGTAAAAAAATAATAGAATAAAAATTAACTGATAGGATACAATGGCGAGAAAGAATGCTTTAGGACGTGGTTTAGGTGCACTTATTGAAGATGCGGGTGATGTTAATAAAGGAAAACCAGCTGCTTCAATCAATGAGATTGATGTGACAATGATTGAAGCCAATCCATGGCAACCACGTACAAAGTTTGATGAAGAACGCCTTCAGGAGTTGGCTGCTTCCATTAAAGAAATTGGTATTGTTCAGCCATTAACCGTTCGTAAAATTGGTAGAGACCGATACCAACTTATTGCTGGTGAACGCCGATTTAGAGCTTCTAAATTGGCGGGACTTGAACGCGTACCTGCCTATATTCGGACGGCTGATGATGATACCATGCTTGAAATGGCTTTGGTTGAAAACATTCAGCGCGAAGACTTAGATCCGATAGAAGTTGCCATTAGTTACCAACGCTTAATTGAGGAATGTAAATTAACTCAGGAAAGCATGTCGGAACGTGTAGGTAAAAAACGCTCAACAATAGCAAACTACCTTCGTTTATTGAAATTACCTGCCGAAGTACAGTTAGGTTTGGTTTCCAAGGAAATTGGTATGGGGCATGCAAGGGCAATCATCAGTGTTGAAGACCCGACCGCTCAGCTAATGATTTTTGACGAAACCGTTAAAAATGATCTTTCGGTTCGTAAGGTGGAAGAAATGGTGCGCGAATTAAATTCGGGCAAGGCTGCAAAAAATGCAAGCAAAGCTAAACCTAGCATGAGTGAAGAATATGTGGAACTAAAATCTCAATTATCTTCATTTTTTAATACCAGTGTACAGTTTACGCGTACCGATAATGGTAAAGGAAAAATTGTTATACCGTTTGGCTCCGATGATGATTTGGAAAAAATAATAAGCATCTTGGATAAAACAAAGTCTTAGTAATAGCTTTGTCCAAAACACCAGTACTTTGACCACAAAACTGATACATCGCAAATGGCTTTTAGGCCTATGTCTTTCTTTGGTGCTTTTGTTTAATACAAGAGCGCAGGAGTCTGATACACTAGTTGCTGGTGCTGACACGGCATTCATTGAAGGTACAGCAATTGATTTAGCTCCTGTTGTAAAAGTACACTCACCACACAAAGCTACTTTTTATGCGGCCATTCTTCCGGGATTAGGACAAGCCTACAATAAAAAATACTGGAAAATTCCAATACTTTACGCAGGGATTGGTGGTTTGGCGTATGCCATCCATTTTAACAGCAAGTATTACAATAGTTACAAATCAGCCTATCGAGATTTTATAATTCGCGACCCTGGCAACAAAAGTTACCTTGAATTTATTCCTCCAAACCTAACAGAGGAACAGGTTACTGGACAATATGAAGATTGGTTTGAATCAGCACTACTTAATAAAAAACAATACTACCGTCGCTACAGAGATCTTAGTTACCTTGGTATGGTGGGTATTTATATTATTCAAATGGTTGATGCTGCTGTGGATGCCCACTTTTATAATTTTGATATCAGTGATGATTTAAGCATGCGTGTTGAACCAGCTATGATGGCACCAGCGCCAGGTGAATTTGCTGGCTTAGGAGTACAAATACAATTAAAGTTTTAGAAGTATCATGTGGAAAATGAAAGGATTAGTAAGCGTTGTGTTGGTGGCAGTTGGGGTGATAGGAAATGGGCAGACACAAACATCAGATACGATACCTGACACTACACCACCATACCTTGAAGAATGTCTGGACAGCCTGGTTAACAAATGGTATGTTAATAAGTCGGCTACCAACATGGTATTAGATAGCATTCACTTTGACGAAACGATTGCTACAAAGGCCTTACCTGACTCGGTATACATACAACGCTTAGCAGATATCATGTCGCCGATGCCTTTTACCTTTAATTCAAAAGTTAAAGCATACATTGAGCTATATACGATAAAAAGAAGAGATCAAGTACAAACCATGCTTGGCTTATCTGATTATTATTTTCCGATGTTTGAAGAGGCTTTGGATGCCAAACAAATGCCGCTGGAATTAAAATACTTACCAATAATTGAATCGGCCTTAAACCCAAAAGCTTACTCCAGAGCCGGCGCATCAGGCCTCTGGCAATTTATGTATTATACGGGTAAACAATATGGACTAAACATAGATTCATACATTGATGAACGTCGCGATCCTTATCGCTCATCGCTTGCTGCTGTTGATTTCTTAGAAGATTTATATAGCATTTACAAGGATTGGTTTTTGGTTATTGCGGCTTATAATTGTGGGCCTGGTAATGTAAATAAAGCAATCCGCCGTTCGGGAGGTGAGCGTGATTTTTGGAAAATATATTATCACTTACCAAAGGAAACAAGGGGGTATGTGCCTGCTTTTATTGCGGCTACCTATGCCTTCACCTATGCAAAAGAGCACAACCTACATGCTCAAGCATCGAAATTACCTGTGGCTACTGATACCATCATGATATCACAACCATTGCATTTCAAACAGATAGCAGGCGTTTTAAATGTTAAGGAGAATTATCTAAGGGAATTAAACCCGCAGTATCGCCGCGATGTGATTCCTGCCAATAAGAAATCATATCCTTTGCGATTAACCTTTAATCATGCAGCCGAATTTGCAGCATCTGAAGATAGTATTTATGCACATCGTAGAGATCAATATTTTGCAAATGGGAAATTAGTTTCCAATCCAGAATATACAAAACATTCACCTCAGGTTCCTAAAGGAAAAGCAACCGTTTACTATACCGTTAAATCGGGCGATGCCATTGGCTTAATTGCCGATTGGTACGATGTACGCACTTCTGATCTTAGGTATTGGAACAATGTTCGCCGTAATCTTATAAAGGTAGGACAGCGATTAGCTGTTTATGTTCCGAAAAATAAAACGGATTATTACGCTAAGATTAATAACATGAGTTATGCGGAGAAACAGCGTCTTAGCGGAAAAACTGTTAGCACTAATCAGCCAAAGAAGACGGCTCCTGAACCAGAAGATGCCAATTACGTTTATTATACTGTAAAGTCAGGTGATAACCTGTGGACTATTGCAAAAAAATACAACGGCGTTTCAAATACCGACATTATGCGATTGAATAAATTGAACGATGAATCTAAACTTTCAATTGGACAAAAACTAAAAATCAAACGCAAGTCGTAACATCTTTAAAATAATAACATTAATCAAAATATAAGTTTCTCCCTAAGATAATTAGCGGAGAAATTTTTATTTTACGCTTAACTATACAATTATTCATGAGTCAAGCCAAGCGCATACTGCTATATTACCTGATCATTCTTGGTCTGGCGTACGCCTTGATTAAACTCATTCCAATTAACTTTCAACCGGCAACATGGCAATTGACAAAATCTGATGCTATAATTGGTACGGCTACCGATTCCATTGAAGCATTAGATACCATTGCTCTTTCTTTTGAAAAGCCAGACTCATTAGTTGTGAATGATAGTATACCTCTGGTAAAAGACACGATAGTTAGTTCTGATTTTTTAAGTTACCCTACTGCTTTTCACACTCAACTGAAAAAGCTAAAAAAAGCGCTTGCTGAAAGTGTGCAGAATAACGAAGTGATAAGAATATTGCATTTTGGTGATTCTCAAATTGAAGGCGACAGAATAACAGCCTATCTACGCGAAGCTTTTCAAGAAAAATATGGTGGAAGTGGGCCTGGCTTGATAAGTATTCTCGATCTTCAACGACTAAATCCATCGGTGTGGCTTGAACATAGTAAAAGCTGGCGCTTGCATAGCATCTATGCAAAACCAAAGCAAGATTCAATAAATCGTTTTGGATTGATGGGGCAAACAGCCTTACTACCTCCTAATACGAGGGCTTTTTTCAAAATGAGTCGTTCGCCCTGGGCTGAATCTCATGCTTCAAATTATCAACAAATACGCTTATTTATTGCACCACATGCTGATTCGATTTTAATTAATGGCAGCATCAAATCAACTGAGATAATTAATGATACCCTAGGCAGATCTGACGAATTAACCGAGATTAATTGGACTTTTCCGGAGCCATCACCGTCTTTAAAAATTTACCTTGAAAGTAAAACTCAACTTAATATATTAGCGTGTGCCCTTGATAGCACATCGGGGGTGGCAGTAGATAATATTGCGCTTCGAGGCCAGAATACGCCATTGCTACAGCATACTGATGGAGAACTTTTTCAAGCCATGGGTGAGCACCTAAATATAGGAATGGTTATTTTTCAGTACGGAACGAACATGGTTCCTGTTAAGCGAAAGCAATACGGTTTTTATAAAAAAATACTTACCCAACAGTTTGAACTTCTTCAACAATACATACCAAACGTACCTGTATTAGTTGTTGGTATTTCTGATGCAGCATTTAACAAGGATGGTAAAACTGAATCGTACAAGCATTTAACCAAGATACGTGATGCACAAAAGGAAACAGCACATAAATATGGCTTTGCATTTTTTGATCTATACGAAGCGATGGGAGGCGAAGGTGCTATTATTGATTGGAGCAATCAGTCGCCACCTTTGGCGTTAACCGATTATATTCATTTCACTCGCTTGGGTGGTAAACATGCGGCGGAACTAATTAACAAATCATTAATTACTGAACTTGATAAGATAAAGAGTATTGAATCAATACCTTTAATAATGAGAATCGATTCAACATCATGGAACAATTACTAAAATGGATAGAAACGCAATCTGATCTATTCCTGTTTACCCAAGCAGGTTTTTGGATATTCTATGCCTTTGTTCTACTGGTGCATGCTTTTATTTATAAAAAACGATCTCTGAGAAGTGGTTTTTTATTTGCAGCAAGTCTTTATTTCTATTACAAAACCGGGGGGTACTTCTTTTCTCTTCTTATAATTTCAACCATAGCAGATTATCTGATAGGCCTATCGCTTGATTATTACCAACAGAAATGGAAACGAAAATTATTAGTTGTACTGAGTCTTTGTATCAATCTTGGCATTCTGGCTTATTTTAAATACACCTATTTTATACTTGATACCTACGCTCAACTCACCCAATCAAACTTTATTATAATTGATTATCTGGCTAACTTTTTTAATTCAATAACTGGCACAAATTTTAGCATTGATCACATTACATTACCAGTAGGTATTTCATTCTTCACCTTTCAAACCATAAGTTATACAATTGATGTTTACCGAAGAGAATTAAAACCAGTTCGAAACATTATCGACTTCGGTTTTTATGTGTCCTTCTTTCCGCAACTCATCGCGGGGCCAATTGTAAGAGCGCGCACTTTTATACCACAACTGTATAAGCCTTTTATGGTTTCCAACAAATGGTTGTGGTACGCCATGATACTTATTATTGGAGGTCTGTTCAAGAAAATGGTCATTTCCGATTATATCTCAATCAACTTTGTTGATCGCATATTTGAGCATCCCATTGCCTATTCCGGGTTTGAAGTTTTAATGGCCATATACGCTTATGCGCTTCAAATTTATTGCGATTTCTCTGGCTATACCGACATTGCACTTGGGGTGGCTTTATTACTCGGCTTTAGGTTACCTACCAATTTTAATCACCCATATAAAGCTAAATCGATTCAGGATTTTTGGAGGCGCTGGCACATCAGTTTATCAACCTGGCTTCGCGATTATATTTACATTCCTCTTGGAGGTAGCAGGTTTAGTAAATTCAGAACAGCTTTTAACCTAATGTTGACCATGCTACTCGGTGGACTTTGGCATGGTGCTGCTCTAAAGTTCATAATATGGGGCGGTCTTCATGGGGTTGCTTTAGTTATTAATCGCGTATTTTCAAGGCTTTTCAAATATAAACCCAATAAGTTTTCATCACTATTAACTTGGTTCATCACGTTCCATTTTGTTATAATAACATGGATAGTTTTTAGGGTTGACTCAATGGAAAATGCCCAAATAATTTTTGACCGATTAGGCAGAGCTTTTGTACCATCCTCTTACACCGCCATTTTTGGATCACAACTTTATCTATTCATTCTTATTGCTGGTGGTTTTATTTTGCACTTCTTACCCGATAAATGGCAACGAAATTCAAAATTACTATTTATAAAACAATCCTTATTTATAAAAATCGTAAGCTCTGCTATCGCTGTGTTTGCAATTGTTAGCTTACACCAATCTGATATTCTACCATTCATTTACTTCCGATTTTAAAGCCATTTTGGCTTCACATCTTTTTTTCAATAAACAAGATGCCGAATAACAGCACATTTTAGCTTGTTCAATTAAGGCTAAAAAGCTATATTTATCATGTTATACCATTTATACAATGGTATTAACATCAGGTATAATAGATGATTCATGAGATACATTCTGCTAGTAAGCATGCTATGCACATGGTTTGGCTTACATTTAAGTACTGCGCAAAACTATAACTTCAAGCAATACTCTTTGGAAGAAGGTCTTCCTCAGTCTGAGATATATGCCTTGGCTGAAGATCAGTTTGGTTATTTGTGGATCGGTACGAATGGAGGCGGTTTGTGTCGTTTCGATGGTAAAAGTTTTGACATCTATACGATTGAAGACGGTTTGCAAGACAACATTATTTCAGGTTTGCATCACGATGAAAATTACGACCTATGGATTGGTACACCAAAGGGCATTCAGAAATTTGATGGTGAAAAATTTACGTCAATCATTCATTCAGATACTACTTATTTCGCAGATGATATAAGTTTTGCAGAGAACAATAATGGCACGCTTTGGTGCGAAGCTCGATTAAAGTCGGGCGAACGTGTTCTTTATGAAATTAAAAATGAAAAGATCTCAAATCTTTACGACCGCTATTCTAGTATCTTCAATAAGGGAAATGGAGCCTTTAGAATAATCCCCAACAATAAAGGTGGTATGTTAATTGGAAGTAGGGATGATCTTTTTTTATTAAAGAATGACTCCATTAGGCCTTACCGTTTTAATACGGATATTGAGAAAAATCGCCTTAAATATCCCTTGTTCGTTGATAACCAAGGCGCATTATGGGCAATGTTATTTGGTGAAGATGAGCCAAAACTTGTAATACATAAACAAGGAAAAGGAATAAAAAACATCAAACTTCCTGATTATGCCAAAGGTAAACTTATTTTTGATGGATACGAAGATAGAAATGGGCAGTATTGGTTCATACTTGAATCGGGTGGGTTATTGAATCTTAATAAGAAGGGATGGCGACTGTTTAATAAAGAGAATGGCTTGCCCATTAATACAATCTACAAAACGCTTCAGGATGCGGAAGGCAATATATGGCTTGGAACCCTAGGTGCTGGATTGGTGCGTTATGGAGGTGATTTATTTTTATCACTTGATAAAAACAATGGGCTAACTGATAACATTATTCGTTCCATATTTCAAGACTCAAAAGGGAAATATTATTTTGGAGATGGTGATGGAGGTATTAATATTCTGAATAAAGGAAATCTTACTACCTATCCTAAAAATTCTCTAGGTGATTTTTCATTTATTGGCGATTTTTTCGAGCAAAAGAATGGTGATATCTTGTTGTCGACCAACACAGGCCTTTGGAAATTAAAATATGGAAAAATTACTAGTGTCAATAGTCAATTTGGATGGAATAGAGACATTCCATTAAACGATATTAAGGCACAAAAAGATACCGTTTTTATATCAACAATGGGCTTTGGTCTTATCAAGAGCATTAATGGTAAAGCCACTTTTTACAACACCTATAACTCTGATATTCTTGATAATAACATTCAGGATATTTTCATTGATTCGAAGGAACGTATTTGGTTATCGTCAACTAGAGGAATTACCTTATACGAAAATGGTAAGTTCACTCAATTTACCGAAGGGCACGAGCTGTCATCTTCGTATGTTTTACAGGCTGCGGAAGACAAAGCTGGGAATATTTGGTTTGCAGCATTTACAAAAGGCTTAATCAGATACGACAATAAAAATTGGAGTAGCTTTGGCGAATCGCACGGCCTCTCATCCAATAACATATACTCCGTACTAACCGATGCTAAAGGGAATATATGGGCAGGTGCACAAAATGGAGTTGATAAAATAAAAATTGCAACATCTGGTGAAGTTGTTTCTGTCAATAATTTTGATCGCCACGATGGATTTGTGGGCATTGAGAATAACAGTGGAGCCAACTTACGAGATAACAACAACAACTTATGGTTTGGAACAGTTAAGGGTGTTATGCGCTATAATCCTGGCGAGCAAAAAATCAATTACCTGCCTCCACCAGTTTATATCCGAAATATTGAACTGGCCAACAAACAACCAGATTGGAAAAGTGAAACTTTCAATAGCTCTTACGATTCCATAGTACCTTGGTTTGGCATTCCCGACCACCTTAAACTAACAAAGTCACAGAATAATATCTCTTTCGCTTTTGATGCTTTATGTTATTCGGTTCCTGAAAAAGTAGTCTTTAAATGGCGTTTAGAGCCCATTGAAAGTGAATGGATCGAAGGAAAAGACAACAAGGTAACGTATCCTTCTTTACCTCCTGGCGATTACACATTTAGAGTTAAGGCAGCTAACAATAGTGGCATTTGGAATGACGAAGGCATATTCTATAATTTCAGTATTCACCCTGCTTGGTACCAAACAACCATTTTTCGTATCATTCTGGTACTTCTATTTATTGGCATTGCCTTTTTACTAATTTTCGTTTGGAATAGTAAGATACGCACTTTGCGTTTCGAAATGGAAATGTTGGTGCATTCAAAAACCAAAGAGCTGGAAAAGTCGAAGAATGAAATTGAAGAAAAAAACACCGAACTCGAAAGTCAGAAAAAGAAAATAACGGATCAGGCCGAATCAATTAGTGCGTCCTTAAAAGACCTTGAGAAACTAACAGATATCGGTAAAAATCTTACCGCCAATTTATCGGGTGAGAAAATATTTGATTTGGTGTATCAAGCTACCAGCGAGATAATGGATACCTATCTATTTGGTTTAGGCTTGTTCAATGCTGAAACCAATACCCTCGATTTTCAGAATGTTAATTTGAGTGGCGAACGTATGCCATTCATTACATTTCCTGTTGATGACCTTGATAGGCTTTCTATTAATTGTTTCGTAAACGATAGGGAGATCTTTATTGGAGATCTTGAGAAGGAGTACAAAAATTTCTCAAAAGAAGTACGTCCTACACCTGGAGATATTAACAGTCAGTCTGTCATATTTATTCCGATTAAAGTTAGCGACAAACCTTTTGGAGTGCTCACTGTTCAGAGTGCCGAAACAAATGCCTATACCAATTATCATTTGAACTTCATGCGTAATATTGGTATATATACAAGTATTGCTCTTGAAAATGCAGATGCTTTTGAACAAGTTGCCAAGCAGAAAGACTCATTGGAAGCGGCTAATAAAAGCATCCTTAATCAAAAGGAATCCATTGAGATTCAACGCGACAATATTAATGAACTCCATAAAGAAAACTTGCATTTAATAGCCTTGTTCACAAGCGAACTTGATAACCCACTTACCTCTTCGTTGAAACTCATTAACAGCATTAAAAATGGAGAAACAATAAGTGAAAAGCAATGTGCAAAATCTTTGCATCAAGTTTCTGAAGCCCTATGGCAGATCAAAAATATGATGAATCAGGTTGGTGAGATTAAACGCTTGGACCAGGAAGGTTTCCAAATCAGTACATCGCCTGTTCCTGTGCTTTCTCTCTTTCAAGAAGTAATGTCTCAATTTCAAGCTGACATTGATAACAAAGCCCTTACCATTAAATGGAATGTGGATGACATTATTGTGGATACTGATTATTCTATACTAGAGAAAGTTATCTCAAATTTAATCTCCAATGCCATTAATTTCTCCGAAGAAAATGCCAGTATCGATCTTAGTGCATTTAACAGTGCTGAAAATGTAGAAATCAGAATTAAAGATACAGGCTCTGGTATTGCCGAAGAGGCACTCAAAAATGTATTTAGTAAGTTTAATCAACTGAGCATTAATAGTGGCGATGGCAAAGTTCTTTCTGGTTTCGGGTTGTACATAGTTAAGCGCTATATTGATGGCCTAGGAGGTGATATTAAATGCGAAAGTATAGTTGGAATTGGGACTACCTTTATTCTTCATCTACCAAAATAAAATTTGGCAACATTTTTGATAATGCTTAGCGAAACAATAAAAAGTTAAGCTATGTTTTCAATGCCATTATTAATTATATTTCTATTCTTTCTTGTTCTAAGTTGGGCAGTTAGCTCAAAGCTAAAAAGTAAATTCAAAGCCTATTCTAAAATTCCAATAAATTTTGGAATGACAGGAAAAGAAGTTGCTGAGAAGATGTTACGCCAAAATGGCTTACTGAATGTTCAGGTTAATGCGGTAAAAGGAACGTTAAGTGATCATTATAATCCAAGTAATCGCACCATTAATTTAAGCCCTGAGGTTTACCATGGACGAAGCGTGGCTTCAGCAGCTGTTGCGGCACACGAAACAGGTCATGCTATCCAACATGCCAACAGTTATTCATTACTCGAATTTCGCTCCGCATTAGTACCCTTGCAGAACGTAAGTGCCAAGGTACTTAACTTCTTATTCATTGCACTGTTTGTAGGAGCAATGGCATTGCCAGGTATGATAAGTTATAATTTGGCACTTCAAATCATTATTGTTTGCTATAGTATTTTTACTTTAGCAGCCATTGTAACTTTACCTGTTGAAATTGATGCAAGTAGAAGAGCATTAGCCTGGTTAGATACGGCTAGCATAACAAGTCAAGATACGCATGCTAAGGCTAAAGATGCTTTAAAATGGGCTGCTTATACTTATGTAGTAGCTGCTTTGTCGGCATTGGCAACCCTTTTGTATTATGTCATGTTGATTGTTGGCGGAAGAGATTAAATTTTATAACAATTATGAATCATGGATAATTGGGCACTTTCAGTTATCCATTTTTTATGATTCGCAATATTGTAAAGGGTGTTTGTATAACATACCTTGCTCTTTGGTAACCACATGACCATGAGGTTTCATTAGCCATTAGTGGCTCGTAATTTCTTTCTTAAAGTTGCGAATTAAATCTTCCAATTTCTTTTTATTCTCAAAGAATTCATTCTCAGCCTTGTTATTCCAGAATGTATATTCACTAATTATTTGAGATATAACATGCTTTCCTCCAAAGAGCCAATCCTGGTCACGTTTTGTAGTATATACTTTTACTTTTCCCTTGGAGGTAATTTCTCCTTCTAATTTAGTTGGTACTCTATTGAATAGAGCATAGTCTGTCGAACTTTTTGTTAAGGTGATATTACCAAGACAATCAATGTTTCCGTCGAATGAAGATGGAAACGAATATTCTGAGAAGAAATTTAAAATTGGAAAGTTTGTTTTCTTTACGTAACAGTAAATGTGACCATTCCTGTGTAGTCTACCCTTCAATTCTGTGGCGTGAGTGCCTGTTAATGACATTTGTTGCGCTGTTGTCTTGAAAACAAGGTTTCCATTCTTTAATAGTTCATAGCTTTTATTCGCAAGTACATTAAAATCGTTGTTTTCAATGAGTAATCGGCGAGCTATTAACTTGTTAAGTTCTGTATCTATTTCAGTATGCTTTTTCTTTAATCTTACTATTGTAGTGCGCGGCATTCTGATTTTCTCGTATTTGGATATTTTTGTTGCAAGCTTTTTAAGCTTACTATCAATCTTAGTTATTTTTTTGTTTTTAATTTCCACCATGTTTATCTGTCTTGTTCAGTGATTACGATCTGTACTTATAAGGTGCATGGGCTAATTTGTGACACATACTACCGAAACTGTATTTAGCCCCGCGTTTGGTTTTAAATTTCCATTTTATAAAGTCAGATGAACGATTGGGTGTTGTTTATCGAAATTGCGAACATTCCAGAATACACTGACTCCCTTATATGCTCTATCACGGTTCATTGGGTGTAGTTTTTATTCCGTTATTCTATTCTTTAAGTCCATTTGCTCATGCAGAATTCTTGTTATTTCAATCGGATTGTCTATAGATTTGCGGTAAAAAATAATGTGTCGATTTACTTTTAATCCAAATAATTCAGAGTTTATTTCAGTGTAATTTGTTCCAAGTTCAGGGTTATCAGCAATGTCTTGGCAACTACTTAGAAGAATGTCATAATATTTGTCAGCTTGATATTCAGACCAAGTATCAAATGTGTAATCCCAAATATTATTTAAATCTATTACAGCCTTATTAGTCAATTCGTATTTAGCCATTCCTTCTCTTTTGAGCTTTTAATTCCGCAAGATTTTTTTTGGGGTCAAAATCATGAGCAATTCCACTATCAACACCTTCTTGGATAGCATTTCTTAAAGCAATAGCTTTACTTTCCTCATTTTCTAGAAGTCTTAGCCCTGCACGAATAACTTCGCTAACATTTTTATAACGACCAGCAGATACTTGAGTCTGTACGAACTGGTCAAAATAATTTCCGAGTGATATTGAGGTATTTTTCATTTTCCATTTTTTTATCAAAATTACCAAAAATTGGTAAAAACCCAAGCGTGTTTCTTTATTTAACAACAACTTATCAACATAAAGCACTGCAAGGTATTTACCTACTGATGATAGTAGTTGTAATCCTTTAAAACAGTGTTAAGAAACTCAGAAGCTGGCTGTTTGGTTTCTATACCCAATTTGCCTAACACAACATCTTTTGTTTTTAGAGCCAAAGGATGAGGTGCTCCTATTTCACTGTATTGATTGGTTCGTTCAGATAATAAAACCACTTCCTTGATGGTCTGTAAATCTGTATCGGATAACTTAAGTACCTCAGGGTATACAGGCTGATAGCCTTCTTCAAGCTCCATGTATGCCGTCTCATTCAAATCACCTTTCGCATTAATCTTTAATACCGTAGTGCCAGCAGCCAAATCGCCAATACGTTGACCTTTTCCATTAATAATAACAGTTAAAAGACCTGCAACTCCATAGCTTAGAAGAAAATCAACAATTCTAAAAATCCAGCGGATAAAGCATACTCCAAAACTTAACTCGCCACCATCCTTCTTAATCACCTTTATTTTCATGATCATCTTTCCAAAAGTTTGACCATTCAAAAACAAATCACACAATAGGTTATAAAAGTAAATAGGCAGGCAAACAATTGAGAACCACCAATCAACATCACCAACGGTGTACTGTATAAGTAAGACCAAAATAAGGATATAACTTCCCTTAATAACCAAGTCGAGCAGATGTGCAAAAATACGATCGCCCACACTTGCTAACTGATAATCAATATCGACATTCTGGGTGGTGGAAATTTGTAGTTTCTCCATAATGGGCAAGGAAATTATAGGATTAGTGTATGACTTAAGCAAAAGTAGCAAAATAAATTTTTTATGTGTAAAATTTTAATTTTATTCGTAGTGCTTTAGGCAAACCCCAATGAAAGAAATAACCTTTATTAATCGAAATAAATCAAGGTGGACTCAATTCGAGCAACATCTCAAGAAACCCAACCTCATTGATCCGGATGAACTGGCCGATCAGTTTATTCAATTAACCGATGATTTGGCTTTCGCACGAACGTTCTATCCGCGCTCGCGTACATTGGCTTATCTCAATTCCTTATCGCAACAAACTCACCTGGAGGTTTATCGTAACAAACGCGAAAAAGGGAGTCGTATTCCACGTTTCTTTACAAAAGAGTTGCCTTTGGTTTTGCGATCAGCTCGTCCCTATTTTATCATTTCTTTTCTTGTATTCATGGCCGCTTGGTCCTTGGGAGTTGTTTCTGCACTTACCGACGATAGTTTTGTTCGCCTTATAATGGGCGATGCCTATGTGGATATGACACAGGATAATATTGAGAAGGGTGATCCGATGGCAGTATACAATAAAATGGAACAAATGCCCATGTTTGTGGCCATCACGTTTAACAACGTGTTTGTATCATTTATGGTATTCCTCTTTGGTTTGCTAACGCCACTGGGTACAATCTTTCAATTATTCCGAAATGGGGTAATGGTTGGGGCTTTTCAGGCCTTCTTTTTTCAAAAGAACCTGATGGGTATTTCAACATTGGCTATTATGATACATGGTACATTGGAATTATCAGCCATCGTATTGGCAGGAGGAGCTGGCATTATTCTAGGGAAATATTTATTATTTCCGGGCACCTATCCGCTTAAAGAATCATTTGTATATGGCGTGAAAAAGGGAATAAAAATCATGCTTGGTTTAGTGCCGGTTTTTATTGTAGCGGGTTTTCTTGAAGGTTTTGTTACCCGTCATTATAATAGTATGGAAACCTGGACAAATATCCTCATCATTGGCTTATCTTTACTTTTTATCATTTGGTACTTTTTTATATTACCCGAATTAAGCTATCGTAAATACATCAAACAAACATCAGAATATAATGAACGAATTGGACATTGAAGTAAATAAACGTCGCGACTTTAGCGATGTTATAAACGTCACTTTTAAATTTATAAAGCAAGAGTTTAAACCTTTTTTTGGAACGATTGCGACTTATAGTATTATACCTATTATTGGAGCAAGTGTACTTGCTGTATTCTATACTACCGATTCGTTTCAGTTGTATTTTCAAGGATTAGTCGACAATAATTCATCCATCGCCACGCCCGATTTTGGTATGTATGGACTAATGATGTTAGTGTCGATGCTATGTTACCTTATTGTGATGGGCATAAGCTATGAGTATCTTAATTTATACAATGAGCGTGGCAGGGGTAATTTCACAGGTGGAGATGTAGCCAGTGCTTTTGGGAAGAACTTTTTGAGTTTAATAGCTTATTTCATAGTTGTCTATATCATTACAATTATAGCTTCCATTTTCTTTATCATTCCAGGAATTTATTTAGGTATCGTACTGTCTTTGATTTTTATGGTGAAAACAGTTGAGAACAAGGGTTTCTCACGCAACTGGAGTCGTTGTTTCGAACTAATAAAAGGTAACTGGTGGAACACATTTGGTTTATTAATTATCCTAAGCATTATCGTAGGAGTTTCATCTAGCATTTTCACAATGCCAACCATGATATACTCGTTTACCAAGGGAATAACAATGGCACAAGGTGGTGAAGGTGAATTTGATAAAAAGATTATGATCGTGTTTTCACTCATATCAACTTTTGCTTCTTACATGATCTATTCTGTTATCTATTTGGGTATTGGGTTTCAATATTACAGCCTTGCTGCCAGAGATAATAGTCAATCTATTCTTGAACGCATTAATAAAATTGGAGAAAGCGACACGAATGAAGTTCAGTAGTTATCTTCTTTTTTCTCTGTTTTTAATCTTTGCTTGCCTATGGTCGGCCGAAGCGAATACCAGCGCACCTAACGATTCCATTCAAGCATGGGACAATAGTGTGGTTGATGTACGCACACCTTCGGCGGATACCATTGCCTATTATAAACAATTATCAGAATATCAATACGAACCCTTAAACCAAGAACCTAGTCTTTGGGATCGGTTTTGGGCGTGGGTCAGATCCATGTTATTTAGTGGCGATGCTGATTACTCTTGGGTCTCTTGGTTAATACTAGTAGTTGCTGTATTAGCATTGCTCGCCATCGTTTTAAAACTAATTGGTATTCCTATCAAAGGCCTCTTTGTGTTTTCGCGATCCACAAAAGTAACCGATTTAGCATTTGCATCTGGAACGATGGACTTGGAACAAGAGAACCTTGAAAAACTATTTAAGAAATATCATTCTCTGGAAGCCTATCGCGAAGCAACTCGTATTTTGTTCTTATTGGCCTTGCGACAATTAAATCGCCAAAGCATCATTAAATGGAATAGTTGGAAGACGGATAGAGAATACTATTACGAAATCACTAATACGGAGCTAAAGCAAAACTTTTTAAATGTAATGCGGCATTATGAATACATCTGGTTTGGTAAGTTTGAACCGAGTAGTGAGCAATATAAGAAAGTAAAAAATCAGTTTGATGAACTCATGATTCAAATAAAAGCGGACTAAAATGGGAAAACAAAAAGGTAATAAAAACATGCTTATATGGGCACCACTAGTAGTGGTTATGCTTGTGTTTGTAGTTGTTTTTGCCCCTGTACCCATTGATTGGACTTTGAGTTTCTCGCGCAAAGACACCAAACCTTTTGGCAGTAAGCTTTTGTACGAATTGCTTTCAGAACTAGGAGATAAAACAAATGTAAGCACGGCTTATCAAGCACCAGACCTTGATGACTTCGAATTGAGTAATGATGAAACCAACTACATTTTTGTGAATCAAAATTTCACACCTGAAGTTGACGAGTTGGATAACATCATTGAGCTGGCAGGGAATGGGAACAATGTTTTTATAGCAGCCCAATTCTTTAGCGACGAACTTAAAGATTCGCTAAAATTTCAGGTAGATATCAATTTTAGGCCAACAATAGCATCAGAAGATTCGGTGAGTTTTAATTTGGCCAATCGTAAATTACAAAAGCATTTGGGTTATTGGTTTCACAAAGGAATGACCAATAATTATTTTACCTCGTACGATACGCTGCAAACCACCGTACTTGGATTTAATAACGAAGGTAAAACCAACTTTATCCGCCAAAGAATAGGTGATGGATACCTTTTTATTCATTTAAATCCAATGGTATTCACCAATTATCATTTGCTAAAAAACAACAATTATAACTACGCTTTCAGGTGCCTCTCTTATTTGCCGAATCAAACCACAGTGTGGGACGAACATTATAAGATGTATCGCAACAAGCACAAAACAACGCTTAGTTATATTTTGGATAATATGCCTCTGCGCATAGCATGGTACCTAGTACTAATTGCAATTCTTCTTTTCTTCATTTTCGAATCAGCTCGAAAACAAAGGGCTATAGCCATAATTAAAGCGCCAGAAAATAGCACAGTCAATTTTGTTGAAACAATAGGTCGCTTGTACTTTAGTAGAAAAGATCACCTTGATATTGCTCTTAAGAAATTTATCTATTTAAAGGAATTTATTCGCTCGAAATATTATTTAAACACATCGCTGATCGATGCCGAGTTTTACCAACAACTGGCTGATAAATCGTCGGTTCCAATTCGATCGATTAAGCAGCTATTTGAACTAGGTGAGAACTTAAAACAAATGAATCGATTGTCTGAGGAAGATTTGGAACAATTCAATCGAAAGATTGAATACTTTTACGAACATTGTCAATAAAAAAGAACAAGGATATGAACCAGGATACCCCATTCGAAAACCGCTTGCCACTTGATGAATTAAACCATGCGGCATTTCAAATCAGAAATGAAATCAATAAAGTTATTGTTGGTCAGGAAAAAGTGCTTGACTTGCTATTGACTGCTGTTATCGCTAATGGTCATGTATTAATTGAAGGGGTGCCAGGTGTTGCAAAAACAATGATTGCAAAGCTACTGTCGAAATCAATATCTTCTGACTTTTCGCGTTTGCAATTTACACCTGATTTAATGCCGTCGGATGTGGTTGGTACAATGGTGTATAATACGGGCAAATCAGCATTTGAGTTTAATAAAGGGCCTATCTTTTCTAATCTGGTTTTAATTGACGAAATCAACCGTGCGCCTGCCAAAACGCAAGCCGCTTTGTTTGAGGTGATGGAAGAACGTCAGGTAACCATTGATGGCCATACACATAAAATGGAACCGCCCTTCTTGGTTTTTGCAACTCAAAACCCGGTGGAACACGAAGGAACCTATCGTTTACCGGAAGCTCAATTAGACCGTTTCTTGTTTAAGATAGATATTGACTATCCAAACCTTGAGCAAGAGGTTTCTATTCTTTCGAATGCTCAAAAACGTGAAGAAAAAGATCCGCTGAGCCTGGTTAATTCTATTATTACAGGAGAAGCTATAACGCATTATCAGGACATGGCCTCGAAGGTTATTGTCGAAGATGATCTACTGCGTTACATTGCCCAAATCGTAGAAAAAACGAGAAGCAGTCATTCATTATTCCTTGGAGGTAGTCCACGTGCGTCTTTGGCCATATTAAACTCAGCTAAAGCCTATGCCGCTTTGGAAGGCCGTGACTTTGTTACACCTGACGACATTAAAATGGTGTTGATTCCAGTGTTATGCCACCGTGTAATTCTTACGCCTGAAAAAGAAATGGAAGGTGTTAAACCAGAGATTATCATTCAACAGATTATTGATTCAGTAGAGGTTCCTCGCTAAACCACTGTAGCAAATGGGTAAATTTAAAGTTAGGGGTCGTGTCTATTTTTCCAAGCTATTTTATTATGGTCTTGGTGCGCTCATCCTATTATTAGCATTCGGGCAATTTAATGCGCAGTTTTTTCGCATTGGATTATTGGCTCTTGGACTCTACTCTACCCTAATATTTTTAGATATTATCCTACTTTTCTTAAATAACAAGTTAAGTTTCGAGGCACACCGAAAAGTTGATGAGCGCTTTTCAAATGGCGATGAAAATACGGTAGAACTTACTTTCACTAACCTTTATAATTTTCCGGTAAGCGCTGTGATAAGTGATGAGATACCTGAGCAGTTTCAGAAACGCGACTTTCATCTATCACTCAAATTCAAGTCGGGTGAATCAAAAAACAGCACTTACCAACTTTACCCAACCCAACGAGGTGAGTACCATTTTGGCGCATTAAATGTATTGATTCAATCGCCTTTACGCTTGATGATTCGTCGCTTTCGTTTTTCGCAAAATCAAATGACCAAGGTGTATCCTTCGTTTAAAGAAATGAAGCAATTTGAGATGATGGCCATCTCTAATCGCTTGACCGAAGTGGGCATTAAAAAAGTGCGGAAAATAGGTCACCAGATGGAGTTTGATCAAATAAGAGAATACACCAAAGGGGATGATTATCGCACCATTAACTGGAAAGCAACAGCACGCCGCAGCCATCTGATGGTAAATCAATATCAGGAAGAAAAATCGCAGCAGGTGATTTCAGTGATTAACTTGGGGCGCTCAATGAAAATGCCGTTTGAAGGAATGACTCTGTTAGATTATGCCATTAATACTTCATTGGTTATTTCTAAAATTGCCATGTTGAAAGATGACAAAGCAGGCTTGCTGACATTTAACAATCAGTTACGCACTTTAATTGCTCCTCAGCGAAGTGGCAAACAGATGCAAACTATCATGGAAGCGCTGTATAACCAACAAACTAATTTTGAGGAGCAGAGCATACAAGTTCTTTATTCAGCTATTCGTCGCAATATCCATCACCGTAGCTTGCTTATTATTTATACCAATTTCGAAAGCTTAAGCTCAGCCAAGCGTCAGTTACCAATGTTGCAAAAGCTGGCGCATGATCACCTTGTTGTAGTTGTATTTTTTGAAAACACTGAGCTCAAGAAATTAACAGATGAGAAAGCTATGGATATGGAAGGCATCTACATTAAAACCATCGCTGAAAAATTCACCTACGATAAAAAACTAATTGTTCACGAACTAGAGCGTCATGGGGTACATACCATACTTACCGAACCTGGAAAATTAACCGTTGACACGATTAATAAATACCTTGAATTAAAAGCACGAGGAAGTATTTAGACCTATCTTATCCATACTTTTAATTGTACTTTTTGAATAAATTGAGCTCCAAAAAATCGATTTACTTACAACTTTTGACGAACTATTAATATTTGGCGATAATCTATCACTTCATATTGAGCTAAACTTAAACAGTTTCGACTAATTAGTGAAAATTTTCTGTTATTTTGATACGTGTGATAATCAGATCAATTGTCTAAGTAATGAAAGGTTAACCTTAGCGTAAGCTCAATTTAATTAGTTTAGCGCTGAGTTAACTTAGTTTTGTAGCAGAATACACGATTTTAAGTTTAGATGCCATGGAATTAACCTTAACCAATGTACCAAGAAGAATAGAGCTAGATGACGTATTAGACAGCGGACTAATTTCGATGATGACCCAATCGTCTGTTAATCCCGAAGATTTTTACTTAACTGGATACGAGACAGTTTGCTTTAAACGCACACGTGAATTTGCCTTAGAAAGTGTACTCGCCTCTGTGGTACCATTTGAAAAAGACATACTAATTGTTTCTAACAACAGTGATCATGCTCGCTTAAAAAAGCTGTGCAAGTATCATGGCGTAAGCAACCGAACGATAGAACAACCTCAAACGGCTCAGGAATGGGAAGAATTTGTTTCTATAGTTGCAAATTACAAGAGCTATTCACACATTTTGTTTTCATGCGATGTTAATTCAGAATATGAAATGGATCAGCTTAAGAAAATTGCTACTTTAATTAAAGATTTACAGATTGGTCTGATTGTACATTGCCGTCGTCAAGCGATGGAACTAAGCAAGGTCAAAGAATTAAACATCGATTACATGGTTTGTAATGGAAGTGGAACCGAGATTAGTTCTGTGGTATTAGCATGTCGTCGTAAATTAGTGCAGATCGAAGGTATCTCGCGAAGTTACGACATGGACTTATACAACTATTGGCAAACAAGTTTATACGGACGAAAATCATTTATTGAACCCATGGCTATTTAGTTAGGCCAATCACTATAATTTACAACCCAAGCTAATATCATTGTAGCTTGGGTTTTCTTTTTCTTAACATTAAAGCTTTAATACTAATTATTTAGACTTTAGTTAACGCTGATTTATTAGTGGAGTTCTATACTTGCTGTCAATATTAATGGCAATAAGTATGAGTCAGAAAAACATTGAAAATCTAAAAAAAATAGAAGCATTGGTAATCTCGGATGTTCACCTCGGCACTTTTGGATGCAAGGCGAAAGAACTTGTGAGTTACTTAAAAACGGTGGATCCTAAAACCATTGTGCTAAATGGTGACATTGTAGATGTGTGGCAATTTAGTACATCCTATTTCCCTAAACCACACCTAAAAGTTATCCGTCAACTATTGAAGATGATGGAGAATGGAAGTAAAATATATTACATCGTTGGCAATCACGATGAAAACTTACGTCGTTTTATTGGCCTTACCCTAGGGAAAATTGAAATTGCCAATAAAGTGGTATTAAATCTGAATAATACGAAAACCTGGATTTTCCATGGTGATGTTTTCGATGTTGTTATGCACCATTCAAAATGGCTCGCTAAGCTAGGTGCCAATGGTTATGGTATACTCACCCTCACCAATCGATTTGTAAATGGCGTACTTTCCTTGTTTGGCAAAAGGCGTATTTCATTATCGCGCGATGTAAAGAAAGCCGTTAAAGGCAAAAGCAAAAATATCACTACACGTTTTGAAAGCACCGTTGCTGATTTAGCCATAAAAAAGGAATACGATTATGCCATTTGCGGACACATTCATTGGCCCGAGAAAAAGTTAATTAAAACCCAGAATGGCGAAGTTTCTTATCTGAATAGTGGTGACTGGGTTGAAAACATGACCGCCCTTGAATATCACAATGAGGATTGGCACCTGGTTTACTTTAAGCCTGAAATGAAGACAAACAATGAATCAATTGCAGCAAATGATGAATTGCTTGTGCCAAACGAAAAAACAATGCTTAAGGCAATGCTAAACGACATCATACACAACTAAACATATAGACTAAACGGAATAAGATGAAAATTCTTTATGCTATTCAAGGAACTGGCAATGGCCACATGGCACGGGCATATGAGGTAATTCCACAATTACAAAAATATGGCGATGTTGATTTATTAGTTAGCGGCACTCAATGCGACATTAGACTGCCATGGCCCATAAAGTATAGATACCATGGTTTAAGTTTTATATTTGGCAAAAATGGTGGCGTTGATCTAAGAAAGACAATATTGGGATTTAGGCCCTTTCGCATGCTCAAAGAAATATTTAGTGTGCCTGTGCATAAATACGATTTAGTCTTAAATGATTTTGAACCAATAGTTGCCTGGGCGAGTACCTTTCGTCAAGTAAAATGCATAGGCATAAGTCATCAGAGTGCTGTTCTTCATCCTAATGCGCCTGCTCCTGCAAGTAAAGATAAACTTGGTTACAATATTCTGAAATACTACGCCCCTTGTAAACAATCCTACGGCTTTCATTTCCAAGCTTTGGATAAAACCATTTCTACGCCTGTTATTCGCAAAGATATTAGAAGTGGTAAAATCACAAATAAAGGACACTATACGGTTTATTTACCATCCTACGATGATCAAAAAATAGTAGATGTATTATCGCAAATTCCTTACATACAATGGCAAGTATTTTCGAAACATAATTCCAAAGCTTTTCAGTCGGGCAATGTTCAAATTCAACCCGTTAATAAAGATAAATTCACAGAGAGTTTTATTTCGAGTATGGGAATACTTTGTAATGCCGGATTTGAGACACCTGCCGAAGCACTTTTTATGGGCAAGAAACTTTGCGTAATACCAATGAAAGGGCAATACGAACAACAATGTAACGCAGCATTCCTAGAGAACATGGGTATATGTACACTTAAGCATTTAAGTTCAAGTGTAGAACGACTAAACGAATGGGTATATTTTGATCAGCCACAAAAAATAGCCTATGCCGATAATTTATCTGATACTATCGAAGATATTATCGAGAATGTATGCAGAACTCATGAAAGCTATCCTGACTTTGCAATCAACCAAATATTACGATAAAATATTATAACACTTGAGTTACAATTACGACTAGTGTATCTGATTTTTAATGGGCCATCTTAAAACTTATTATGGCTCATTAAAATCATTTTTTTAAAAAATTATTACATCAATAATTTCAAACCCTTATAAGTCACGCAAACTTACATTTGAAAATGGCTATCAACTAATCCTAGTATCTTATGCAGATATCTGATCAAAGTTTACACGAAATTGGAATTCCAGTACCTTCGAATCAATTGTTTAAGCGAGCATTATTTTCGTATCTGCGAGTAAATAAAATCAATCGCATACTAGGCCAAATAACAGACGAGTATAAAGGAATCAGTTTTATAAATAACATTTTTGATCAGCTAAACATTAATTACAACATCTCTGATTATGATCTGAAAAATATTCCTCAAAACGGACCATTCATAATCATGTCGAATCATCCCTATGGTTTTCTTGATGGTTTAATTATGATTCATTTATTGGCTCAAAAGCATCCTCAGTTTAAAGTGATGGCCAACTTCTTTTTAAAACAGTTTGATGCTTTAAATCCATACTTTATTGACCTTAACCCATTTCAAACCAAACATATAACTAATGTTAAGGGAATACGAACGGCCTATCAACATTTACAAAATGGAATGCCCATTGGTGTATTTCCTGCAGGCGAAGTCTCCACAATGCAAAAGGGATTTAAGCTAATTGTTGATAAGGAGTGGGATTCAGGAATTATTCGTTTTATCATTAATGCTAATGTGCCAATTATTCCTTTGTATTTCGAAGGTCACAATAGTCTGCCATTTCATCTCTTAGGTAAGATCCATCCTTATTTAAGAACCTTAAGTATACCCAACGAATTTTTTAAACAAGAAAACAAGACCATCAAGCTGAGAGTGGGCAACCCTATATCTCCATCCGAACTAAAGGATTTTGATAATATACAGCGAGCAGGAAGATACTTGCGTGCGTCTCTTTTTGGGCTGGGATCAAAAGTGGATGTGAATCGTTATTTTAAAATACCCTCCTTTAACAAAAAAACTAAAGAGGCCATCATTCCAGCTGTTCCCAAGGAAGAAATTAAGCTAGAACTTAAAAAGTTAAAAGAATCTGAAGGAGTGATGCTTCAAAAATCACATTATGAGGTTTACTTAGCTTGTTCCGAGGAAATTCCTCAGATCATAACTGAACTTGGCCGCTTACGCGAAATCACTTTTCGTGATGTTGGCGAAGGCACAAATCGTATGCTCGACATTGATGAATACGACTTATATTAGCGACATCTTTTCTTATGGGATAACAACAATGAATGCATTGTTGGAGCTTACCGATTAGGTAAAGGTGATGAAATAATGTGTACCCAAGGCTCAAAAGGATTTTATATCAGCAGTCTTTTCGATATCGATAAAGAAATGAATTCAGTGCTTGATCAAACCTTAGAATTGGGGCGCTCCTTTGTGGTAAAAGAATATCAACAAAAGCCATTACCACTGTTTTTACTATGGCAAGGTATTCTTCATTTTTTGAAATCCAATGAACACTTCAAATATTTAATGGGCCCTGTTAGTATTAGTAATGACTTTAGCCGCTACTCCAAAGATCTATTAATTGCCTTCATCAAGAAATATCATTTTAACAACGAGCTATCTAAAATGGTGCATCCCAAAAAAGCTTTTGTTGTAAAGTCAGATAGAGATGATATTGATGTTGTTCTGGAAAGGCATGCCAATGACATTCATAAATTGGATAAATACATATCCGGCATTGAACCAGGATACATTAAAATTCCAGTACTCTTAAAACAGTATATTCGACAAAATGCCAGGATTATAGGCTTCAACGTTGATCCAAATTTCAACGACTGTTTAGATGGTTTAATGATACTTGATATCTCTAAACTACCTGAATCGACTATGTCCTCTTTAGAAAAATAGGGTAAATCAAACAGCCCGTTAATCAACAAATATCTTAACAATTTACTTAAACACAATCAAACTTACCTGTTCGCTTTAGATTGCTGTAGTTGTAGGTTAATCCGGTTTTCTCATCTGTAAATGGCCCTTCGCGTAAAGTTTCTTCCCAGCCCATACTCTTGTATTCAGGAAAAAACACATCTACACCTTTAAATGCATGATGAATTTCAGTCAGGTATAATTCGTCCGTTTCTGGCAAGAAAGCCTTGTATACTTCACCTCCACCAATCACAAAAACTTTCTGATCATCGCTACACAAAGCTAATGCTTCACCAATTGACTTTACAACTTCGGCTCCCGGAGCTTCGTAATTTGCCTGGCGTGTGATAACAATATTCCTACGTTTTGGAAGGGCTCCTTTCGGCAGCGCCTCAAAGGTTTTACGCCCCATTAAAATGGTATGTCCAGTGGTGAGGCCTTTGAAGCGTTTTAAATCGGCTGAGATATATGCTAATTGATCATTATCTTTTCCAATGCCATTTTTTTCGTCAATGGCTACAATCATTGCAAGGGTCATAACTATATCGAAATTGCACCTTTAATGTGCGGGTGTGACTCGTAATTTGTTAACTCAAAATCATCAAACACAAAATCGTCGATGTTTTTTCGTTCAGGATTAATTAGCATTTGTGGCAAAGTCATTGGATCACGCGTTAACTGTAATTTAACCTGCTCCAAATGATTTAAGTAGATGTGTGCATCGCCAAGTGTATGAACAAATGTGCCAGGTTTTAAACCCGTTACCTGTGCAACCATCATCAACAATATGGCATAAGAAGCTATATTAAAAGGTACACCTAGAAAGATGTCGGCACTTCGCTGGTACAACTGACAACTCAACTTACCATCGGCCACATAAAACTGAAACATGATGTGACAAGGTGGTAATTGCATATCATCAATGGCTCCAACGTTCCAAGCACTTACCAGGTGACGGCGCGAATCAGGATTGATCTTAATACTCTCAATTACTTGTGCAATCTGGTCAATTTGGCCTCCTTTATAATCAGGCCACGAGCGCCACTGATAACCATAGATTGGCCCAAGCTCACCATCCTCTTTGGCCCATTCATTCCAAATGCGCACACCATTATCCTGAAGGTATTTCACATTTGTGCTGCCCTTCAAAAACCATAACAGTTCATGAATAATGGATTTAAGATGCAGCTTCTTAGTGGTTAACAAAGGAAATCCTTCACTCAAATCGAAACGCATCTGATGGCCAAAGACACTTCTCGTTCCGGTACCTGTGCGATCTTCCTTGGTAACACCTTCATCCAACACGCGTTGCAGTAAATCCAAATATTGCTTCATAATGGTAAACTTTAAGCGCCAAAAATAAGAAAATTACAGAGGCTTATGCATGAAAAGCAGATGCTATTTTAAGAAGTGGTATAAAATTATTTTTTTACTTCTTCTGACAAATCAATTATTGTTACAATTGGAAAATGATCGGAGTAATTGACATCCAGTTTTTTAAAATCATAGGCTTGAAAACGCTGATCGTGGAAGATAAAGTCGATCCGAAATGCTGGCAACTTGCCATTGTATGTTCCACCCATTCCACTTCCTGATTCCACAAAGGCATCCTTTAATTCACCTCTCATCTCACGGTAAACATAGGATACTGGCGTATCATTAAAATCGCCGCATACAATTGCGGGGAATGGTGAATTGCTAATGTGTCGACCAATGCGCTCTGCTTGATCGGCCCTATGTTCAAAGGCTACTCGCATCTTCCCGGTAATCTCTCGTATACCGGCTCGTCTTTCATCTTCATTTTTAAAATTGAGACTATCTAAAAAATTCAAATGCTTAGAGCTAAAACGGATCGATTCGAGGTGATTATTAAACACACGAACACGTTTTCCATGTACCTTAATATCGGTATGAATGCTAAAATTGCTGGTATGTTCAAATTTCAGGTTGCCCTTTTCTACAATGGGGTATTTACTAAGAGTGACCAAACCAAAATTTCGCCGGCCGCGTTTACCAGCTCGATATTCGATGTGTTTGTATTTGTATTGATTCAATCGGGCCAAGATTGAATGCTCACTATATCGCGACTTGCTAGTTGATGAATAAAATTCTTGCAAACACAATACATCAGGATTTTCCTTTCGTATCATCTCAAAAATTTTATTCTGCACGTTTTTTTCGCCAGTCCAATTATAGATGTCCCACATGCGCACGTTGAAACTCATAACGCTCAAAGGCATTTCAAGTTGCTGCGATTCTTTTAAGCGTTTGCCCTTCCATTGAAAGGTATTATTCCAATGTCCCCATGTTAGCAGAATTGCAAGTAATGGAATCAACAATTGCCATCGCCGTTTTGAAGCCCACAGCAAGACCAGTAGTACATTGACACCCCAAAGAATAGGAAAGCCAAAACCCAGAAATGCCAACACCCACATGCGTGAAGGATTGACATAGGCTGTTAGAACAGATAACATCAAAAAGCCAGATGCAACCAGACTGATTAGGGTAATTATGGATCGAAAAAAACGTCTCAAGGTTTAGGTTTTATTTTTTACTTGCTTCAAATAAAGTTTTCTTTTCACTACTTGATAAACTATCGTAGCCACTTGCCTTTATCTTTTCCAAAATTCGATCCACCTCTTGCTGATTAGCTACAACTCGCTTATTATATTCCATATCAGAGACTGGTCTCCGGTGTGTCACTGTCAATTTTGATTTACGCGAAAATAAAGATACCAAACTATCCATTGCTTTATTAAATCCAATGGTTACATCCTTGCCTTTCATAATCATGCCAGCATAAAGAAAACCAAAGCCAGCACCACCTAAATGTGCTAAATGTCCACCAGTATTTGATAATGATGATATGCTAACCAAATCGAGAATCAAGGCAAACAAAGCAATGTATTTTAATTTAACCGGCCCTATAAACATCAGGTTAATCTGATAATCGGCCTTTAATCGTGCTATCGCAAATAAGATGGCCATTACCGATGCAGATGCGCCTAGTAAAATTGATGATGAATGATTTGAGTACAACTCAGGAATTAAATTATAAGCCAATAAATACATTAAAGCGCCCGAAAGTCCACCAAGGAAATACACACCTAAAAATTGACGTGGATTGAGAAATTCCAGGAAGATACGCCCAAACCAATAGAGCCAAAGCAGGTTAATGAGTATATGAAAGAAATCGTAATGAACGAACATATAGGTTAATAGAGTCCATGGCTTAAACAGCAACTCCATTGGATCGGAAGGTACAGATATCCACTGCAACAAAGGCGAATCGACCGAACCCGTTGAAAGACTAAAAAACACCTGAATCAATCGCACCGCAATAAATACACCTACATTAATGTAGATAAGACGCGTTAAAGCGCCACCTTGGCGATACGATTGTTTTATTTCGTCAACTATGCTCATAGCGTATTATATTCCTTTTTTCTGCCAATATTTTATTAAGATAAAACCAAATATCATACCACCCAAATGTGCCCAGTGCGCAACATTGTCGAATGAGAAATTGGCAACTCCCATAAATAACTCAGCCACACCGTAAATGATTACAAAATATTTAGCCTTAATTGGAATTGGCGGGAACAATAACATCAACTCGGTATTGGGGAACAACATTCCGAAGGCCAAGAGTATACCAAATACGGCTCCCGAGGCACCAACAGTAGTTCCGTTTAAAGCAACATTAAGCTTCCCCATTAACGGATCGGTAAAATTCTTATATTGATCAAGAGCAGCCGCCCCTTGTTCAAAAACAATGCTAATTTGCTCTGGCGACATTTGAGCAGCTATTACCTGATAATTAATGTAACTGGTAATTAAGTGAATTACCCCTGCTCCAATACCAGTGATAACATAATACAAGAAGAATTTTTTTGAACCCCAATAAGTCTCCAAAATTCGTCCGAACATAAATACAGCAAACATATTAAAGAACAAGTGCATAAAACCGCCATGCATAAACATATAAGTTCCAAACTGCGCCGGATGAAATCGTTCCGACATTGGTAAATGCAAGCCTAGATATCTTGATAGATCGACACCAAATGTGGTTTGCAATACCCATGTAGCCAATAAAAACAAGGCATTAATAATCAAAAGATTCTTAGTTACGGGAGGTAG
Source organism: Carboxylicivirga fragile (assembly GCF_050589805.1). NCBI lineage: Bacteria > Pseudomonadati > Bacteroidota > Bacteroidia > Marinilabiliales > Marinilabiliaceae > Carboxylicivirga > Carboxylicivirga fragile. Next base: position 30,796 of record NZ_JBNGOY010000032.1, read on the forward strand.
GCCTGCCAATGGATTCGGACGATAATTCATGTAAATATTTTTTTATAATCACTATGGCATACTTTTAAGCAACATCAATGCCAGATTGAAAAATTAGTAAAAAAAACGCAAGATCTTTCTTATATCAAACAAAAAAAAGAACTTCCTGGTTTAGTCAACACTTGTAAACTGTCATTGTGTCACTCGTTTTAACTTTAAATAGTTAATTTTAATTTCGCAAATACGGAACGGTTCTTTATGTGTTTCTTACAATAGAGAACCGTTCCCTAGAATATTTTTAAGCTTCAATTAACTCATAAAACGTTTCTCCAATTCATCATTATCCAATATTGAGATAATGGATTTACCCGAAGGGGAGAAATTAGGAATTTGACAGGCAAACAGCTGATCAAAGAGTTCACTCATTTCAATTCCGCTTAGTGCCTTACCATATGGGATAGATGCCCGCTTGGCCATCGATCCGGCTATTTGTTCAAAAACTTCTTTCTCTAAGTCAACTTCACCATCTCTAAAATCGGTTAGTATGCCATCAACCAATTGAGCTGCCGAAACCGATTCTAAGCCAGCCGGTGTCGAAAGTACATTAAACGTTCCGTCATCCACCTGCTCCAACTCAAGGCCAAGTGACAATAAATCGCTCTTTAACTCATTCACCAAAGCCATTTCTTGTGGGCCAAACTTCAACTCCTCAGGAAAAAGGCTCTTCTGCGATAAAGAAGCCCCTTTACGAATTGAGTGCATGAAACCTTCGAAAACCACTCGCTCATGGGCGCGCTTCTGGTCAATCATCATTAGTCCCGACTTTACTGTCGTCAGTATATAACGGTTCTTCAATTGGAAGAAGCGATTCTGCCCCAAAGTCGACTCATCACCTCCTGAAGATAATAAGGTTTGCTGAACAGGTTCAACATGCTCTACAAATTGCGTATTGTCATTGCCAGGCAGTTGCATTGATTCATCATTTTCAAAACCACTGTATAACTTATCCCAGCCTTCCGTTTTTGTTGGTTTCTCATATCCACCTCCGGAGAAAGAACCACCATAACTGGCAGCAGCACTTTTTTTCTCTTCTTCAAAAGGATTGTAAAAAGGATCAACTGAAATTTCGGGTTCAACAGGTGAAAAATCCTGATTAGCCACAGGAATATGAATCTGATCATCGGTATCAAAATCGATGGAAGGCATCATATTGAATTTCCCTAAACTCTCACGAATAGCAGCATTCATTATCTGCCATATGGCTCGTTCGTCCTCAAACTTAATCTCCGTTTTGGTTGGATGAATGTTGACATCCACAATTTTGGGATCCACCTCAAGACAAATAAAATAGGCTGGAATGGTTTCTGGTTGTAAGATATTATCATAGGCATCCATCAAGGCGCGATGCAAATATGGATGTTTCATGAAACGATTGTTCACAAAAAAGAACTGATCGCCCATGGTCTTGCGTGCCGATTCTGGTTTACCCACAAAACCGGAAATATTTACCATCACCGTATCCGTCTCAATGGGAATTAATTGATCACCCATTTGTTTCCCCATCATATTCACAATGCGCTGCTTAAAATTACCCGATGGCAGATTAAACAAAGGCACACTGTTATGAATAAGACTCATGGCAATTTCAGGATTAGCCAATGCCACACGCTGAAATTCGTTAATTATATGACGTAATTCCGTTGAGTTCTTTTTTAAGAAACGACGTCGAGCCGGTACATTATAAAACAAATTCTTGATAATGAATTGGCTTCCTTTGGCACATTGTATGGGTTCTTGCGATTCAAGACTTGAACCGGAAATACAGATGTGTACCCCTAATTCATCTTCATCGCGACGCGTTTTTAATTCAACTTGTGCAATGGCAGCAATTGAGGCTAAGGCTTCACCACGAAAACCCATGGTGCCCAATGCAAATAAATCGGTAGCCTCACGAATTTTTGAAGTAGCATGACGCTCAAACGACATACGAGCATCCGTTTCGGCCATACCCGAACCGTTATCAATCACCTGAATAAGTGTTTTGCCAGCTTCGGCAGCCACTACCTGAATTTCACTCGCCCCAGCATCCACGGCATTCTCCATCAACTCCTTAATAACCGAAGCAGGACGTTGTATTACCTCTCCCGCAGCAATTTGGTTAGCCACCGAATCGGGCAATAACTGAATAATATCTGACATGTTTCTTTAATTCTTATACCATTTTTTATAAAGAGATTGGTACTTGGTATAATGCCGATATAATAATGATTAGTGTTAAGGAGCACAGCGAACTTGATACTAAATTCATTATATAAACGGTATTAATCTACTACCTCAACCTTAGTTACTACTCAGCAAGGTAGGTGTTTAACCACTCCATTCCTGACTCGATCAGGTACAGCCCCAGGGCGAATAAAGCAATTAAAATAATGATCAAACGTAAATTAGAACGTTTCTTTTCGCTACGTGCCACATCGAAATTAGTCTTAGTACGACGACGCATTCCACCTCTAATTCGTTCTGAATATCCGCTCTCTTTCTCCGCACTATCCAATAAACCTAATTCGCTTTTTATTCTGCGTTCACGCTCCTGGCTTTCCTCCTTCTTCTCATCGTAATAAATCGGATCATGCTGAAACACACGATGACGTGCTAGTTTTGAAAATGTAAATTTCATAATTATCGATTTTTGCGTTTCATCCGCACCTCATGCAAAGATAAGAAGTAATCTGAAATGATGAGGAACTCTGTAATAAAACTAATCGTTCAAACATTTGCCACAATACTTACAGTGGCTTGCATCATCATCATGGCCTTCTTTTAAGCACGATTGACATACCTGGGTATTGGTTGGTGTTGGATTACGAAATTCTTTTGCCAATTCCGATGTTACAATACCTGTTGGAACCGCGATAATGGCGTAACCAATAATCATTATAAAACCAGCAATAAACTTTCCCAAAGTGGTAACAGGAACAATATCGCCGTAACCCACAGTTGTGAGAGTAACCACTGCCCAATAAATACTTTCGGGTATACTTCTGAAACCTTCGTTAAACGGACTTTCAACGATGTACATAACCGTTCCAAGTATGGTTATTAGGATTACCACTGCAAATAAAAATACGCCTATTTTGTTTCGTCCCGATGACAGAGCAGACCATAATACAGAAGCTTCTTTTACGTAACGTGTCAATTTCAACACCCTGAAAATACGCAACAAACGGAGCGAACGTATAACCACTAACATGTGTGTGCCCGCAAAAAAGAAAGCGATAAACGTAGGCAGGATAGATAGTAAATCGATGATGCCAAAAAAGGAAAAAATATACTTTCGCGGTTTATCAACCACCCAAATACGAAGCAAGTACTCAACAGAAAACAACAGTGTTACTATCCATTCAGCTATGGTTAACCAATGTTCTTTATCGCGTAATATGCGATCATCACTTTCAATCATCACAATGATGATACTAAAAACAATGAGTACAATTAAGAGAATATCAAAGAAGCGACCAGATTTTGTGTCCGCTTCAAATATGGCTTCGTGAAGTTTATTTTTTAGGCTTTGCATGGGTTAAGTAATTAATGCTATAAATATAATAAAACAATAATAGCCTAAACATATAATTACGTGCTTGGTTTTATGTTTGAAAAATCCACACTACTTTTACAGCTATAATTGAAGCTATGACAAAGGAAGATATTATTCAAGGATTTAAAGAAGCGCAAGAAGTACTTTCAAACTTTATTGAGGACAATAGCAATATTGATAAAATAGAGAAAGCAGGTGATTTAATGGTAGATGCTATTAAAAATAATGGCAAGGTACTTTCGTGTGGTAATGGCGGATCAATGAGTGATGCCATGCACTTTGCCGAGGAGTTAACAGGACGCTTCAGAGAAAACCGTCCGGGTTTAGCCGCGATTTCAATATCTGATCCTACGCACATTACCTGCGTTGGAAACGATTATGGTTTTGATTATATCTTCTCGCGCTACGTTGAAGCTGTTGGCCAAAGTGGTGATGTGTTATTAGCCATCAGTACAAGTGGTAACTCGGCCAATGTATTAAACGCTGCCATAGAAGCTCAAAAGAAAGGTATTAAAGTTGTTGCGCTTAGTGGTAAAAAAGGCGGTGAATTAGCGAACCATTGTGATGTGGAGATACGCGTTCCTCATATGTCCTATTCCGATCGCATTCAAGAAATCCACATCAAAGTGATTCATCTATTAATACAATATATCGAAAGTAAAATTTAGACACTTAGATTTATAGATAATAGATCGCAAATTAACTTATCAAAATACTTTCAAAAGTAAGCAGCATTGCGTGATTTTTCTTAACTTGAATGAAAATCGCACATGTTATGCTTGTAAAAACCTTTGGATCAGCTGTAAGTGGCGTGAATGCCTACACCATTACAATGGAAGTTAATGTATCAAAAGGCATTCGCTTCTTCTTAGTTGGTCTGCCTGATAACGCTGTTAAAGAAAGTCAGCAACGCATAGAATCAGCTCTAAAGATTAGTGATTACAAATGGCCAGGCCATAAAATTGTTATTAATATGGCGCCGGCAGATATTCGCAAAGAAGGTTCATCTTACGATCTTCCATTGGCCATAGGCATATTGGCTGCATCAACGCAAATATCGGATCAATCCATTGGTGATTATATCATCATGGGCGAACTCTCATTGGATGGCAGTTTGAAACCAGTGAAAGGCGTACTTCCCATGGCCATTAAAGCTAAGGAAGAAGGATTTAAGGGCTGTATTCTGCCCATTCAAAATGCCAAGGAAGCTGCTGTAGTTGGAGGATTAGACATTTATGGTTTCGAAAACATTAGTCAAGTAATTGGTTTTTTAGAGGGAACTGATCAAGTAGAAAAAATACAATTGGACACGGAGGAAGAATTTGAGAAGAGCATTCAAGCCGTTGATTTTGATTTTTCCGAAGTGAAGGGACAGGAGAGTGTAAAACGCTCGTTGGAGATTGCTGCCGCAGGTGGGCACAACCTGATAATGATAGGACCTCCTGGTGCTGGAAAATCAATGTTGGCTAAACGCCTGGCTAGCATACTGCCGCCATTATCGCTGGATGAAGCTTTGGAAACAACCAAGATTCATTCTGTTGCCGGGAAAACAGATTCGAATAATGCACTCATTACTCAACGTCCTTTCCGTTCGCCGCACCATTCCATATCGGACGCAGGCCTGATTGGCGGTGGTTCTTTTCCTCAGCCGGGTGAAATTTCGCTGGCTCACAATGGGGTATTGTTTTTGGATGAATTACCCGAGTTTAAGCGGACGGTACTTGAGGTAATGCGTCAACCATTGGAAGACCGTATGATTAATATTTCACGTGCTCGCTTTTCGGTTGATTATCCTGCCAGCTTCATGATGGTGGCTAGCATGAATCCATGTCCATGTGGTTATTTTAATCACCCCGACAAGAAATGTGTTTGCAGTCCGGGTGTAGTGCAAAAATACTTAAGTCGAATTTCAGGTCCACTGCTGGATCGAATAGATCTACACATCGAAGTAGTGCCAGTCCCTTTCAATAAGCTAGCAGAAGCTCCACCCTCGGAGAATAGTTTAGCTGTGCGAGAACGTGTTATCAGAGCGCGTAAAATTCAGAATGAGCGCTATAGTGAGGACTCAAACATTCATTGCAACGCCCAAATGAGCTCTCGCTTGTTAGCCAAATTTGCTACACCTGACGAAGGAGGAATGCAGATATTAAAAACGGCCATGGAAAAGCTAGATCTATCAGCTCGAGCCTATGATCGTATCTTGAAAGTATCAAGAACCATTTGTGATTTAGAAGGAGAAAACACTGTTCAATCGCATCACATAGCCGAGGCTGTTCAATACCGAAGTCTTGATAGGTCGAATTGGGGGGCTTAAAACCGACATTCGTATCCAAAAATACGGCATTGGCAAAAATCACAAAACAATCAATCTACTAGGCTGTTTAAATCGTGTGCAAACGAAATGATGTACGTGTTGATAAAAGGTAAAAAAGCACTCAATCTTCATATGAAAAAAAGAAAAAAAGAAATGACTACAAACAGCTTAATGGATCCAATTGGCCGACTGATGGGCCTTCGTTATAAATCTCACCCTTGGCATGGAATTGACATCGGTGATGACTTACCTGATATTGTTACTACATTTATTGAAGTGGTACCAACGGATACCATTAAATACGAGATTGATAAGGTGAGTGGTTATCTACGTATCGATCGTCCGCAGAAATATTCCAATGTTGTTCCTGCGCCTTATGGTTTTATTCCTCAAACCTACTGTGGTGTTAAGGTTGGTAAATACTGTGGTGAAAAATCGGGTAAGAAAGACATTATCGGCGATGGCGACCCATTGGATATATTGGTCTTGACAGAAAAAGACATCCCTCATGGTGATATTATTGCCAAAGCAATCCCCATTGGTGGATTCAGAATGCTGGATGGCAATGCCGCTGATGATAAAATTATCTCAGTTCTGAAAGGAGATATGGTATATGGCGAATTCAAAGACATTACTGATTTACCAGAATTGGTGATTAAAAGATTGAAGCATTACTTTTTGACTTACAAAGACATGCCTGGTTTGAGTAACGAATCGGAAATAACCCATGTTTATAATGCTGAAGAAGCCAAGGAAGTCATTAAACTTTCGATGCAAGATTATGAAAGTCGCTTTGAAGGTCTTAGAAAAGCTCTTTCGACATATTAAAATAATATCTCACTAGTAAATATGAATCCTCGAACTTGAGTCGGGGATTTTTTTATGCCTCGTTGTTTTCCCGAAACTTCAATTCAAATGAATGAATATCATCCTCACAAGAATACAACACATCGATATTTGAGATATCACAAATACGTTTTACTACCGATAAGCCAATACCGAGTGATTGTGGATGAGACCCCGACTTCTTAAAGCGTTTAAATAATTCGTCGGGCGAACCAGACAATTGCACTCCACTATTACAAATTGTCAAACCTTGCTGTTGGCAGTCAATTTTAATAAAACCTCCGGGTACGTTGTGACGGATGGCATTCTTCAATAAGTTTTGGATAAGGGTATGTGCCAAAGAACGATTCATTCGGATGTTACAGTTATCACCCGAAGTTAATTCAAGTGTTAAAGCCTTATCTTCAATCATAGGTTCTAACAATTCCAATTGCTCGCGAATTAGATTAATCAGCTTTATATCTTCTACTTCAGCAAACATGCGATTGTCGAGCTTGGCCAAATAAATTAAAGCCTGATTTATCTTTGACAAGCGATTGGTAGTTTCCATTAATCCAGCCACCGTTTTTATTTGCTCTTCGGTCAGATTACTGGCTTGCAATAGCTCATCTAACTTTGATGTAATAATGGCCAAAGGTGTTTGCAGTTCATGTGATGTATTCTCGGTGTATTCTTTCAGTCGTTCAAAATCCTGCTTAATCTTTTCTCCCATGGAGTTAAACACCTCATTGAGTTGTTCAAACTCATCCACATCCGATGTCATCAATTCTAGTCGATTATCCTTATTCACATCAAAGGCCCGAAGCTTTTTAATGGTATCGTAAAAAACGGAAAGCGAATATTTGGTTGACTCGCGGTTGACAAAATAAAGGATGAGAAAAAACAATACCGGAAAGACGGTCAACATCAAAGTGAATTTCATCACCATTAGGTCCGATGGTGCCGAGGGTCGAATAATACAATAACGTAGTGTTTGACCATGCACTTCCTTATCGAAGCATAATTTTCGGTAAAACTCGTAATTACCCGTTTGAGGATTTCGAATCACTGTATCGTTTATGAAAGCTTCTTCAAATTCGATAGGAGAACTCAACGTATCGATGCTTACATCAGCATAAGTCAACTGAACAGGCATATCCGAATCTAGTAATTCAATTTTTGCCTTGGCTTCTAATAATTCATTGTTTAGAAATTTATCAACTGCATAACGAATAAAATAATAACCTCCCAGGCTTCCGAACAAGAAGAAAAAGATACTTGCCGATATAAAGTTTAAACCTGATTTAGTTAGTAGTTTCATTGATTTAGATTATTAGAATTGAGACTAGTAGATTATAGACCAAGAATTCTAATCAACATCTGTGAACTTATAGCCCACACCATACACATTACGGATGTAATCGCCACAACCAGCTTTTAGTAATTTCTTCCGTAGGTTTTTAATGTGGGTATAGATAAAGTCATCGGTAAAGCCATAATCCATAAAGTCTTTCGACATGTGTTCGCCAATACCAGTCTTTGTCAATACTCTGTTTTTATTGGCGATGAAATACACTAGTAGATCAAATTCCTTCTTGGTAAGATCCAAAATTTGTTTGTTCACTGTCACCAACAATTCGCTTGGACTAATCATGAGTTCGTTAAACTCAATTTTCTCTTCACCTTTAAAATGAACCCGTCGTACCAATGATTTCAAGCGGGCATTTAGTTCGGCCATCTGAAAAGGTTTGGTCAGATAATCATCGGCTCCTAGCTCTAATCCCTCAATTTTATTATCCAGGCTATCGCGTGCCGATACTATGATGACACCCGTATTCATAGCCTTCCCCTTTACTTTTTTAACTACCTCAAGGCCATTTCCATCAGGCAGATTGAGATCAAGGATAATAATGTCGTAGATATTATCGACCATGTGAAGGGCCTGAGATAGATCAATGGCGCTTTCACAGATATGACCTTCCGACTCTAAAAATGCAGTGATACTCTGAGCCAATTGTGGTTCGTCTTCTACAACTAATATCTTCATACAAAAATTAAATTTATCGCAATCAAATATAAATAATCAAAGCCTTTTACAAAGCATGTTTGATGACATTCATGGCCATAGACACCATTATCATAGCACATGCAATACCAAAATACAAAAGATTCTTCTTATAGAGTAAGCTTGGCGTCTTGCCATTTTTAGCAAACACCCAACCAATATGACTTACAACAAGAGTAAACACCATTAATATAAAATGCTCAACGGCCCAAAAACGACTTCGTAAAGCTGATTTCTTTAAGAGATCAATTTCACCATTGGCATAATCCACCATATAAAAAATAAACAAGGCGGTGCCTAAAGCCAATTGTACATAGAGCAAAACGGTAGTCCATAAAGGCATGCTCACATCAAATTTCGAAACAGACTTCTTTTTAATCAAGCCAATAATGGCACGTGTCACAATAACCATTGTAACAATACAAGCCAAGATGCTCGTAACTATGTGAAGAATCAGAATGGCATTCCTCATTCTACTAATTTATCGGCCAATAAAGTAGCCTGTTTAATACGATCGGCCATGCCTATGCCATCGCGTAAATTACCTGCAATGAATAAACCATTGTATTTTTTTTGAACACGTTCGATGGCATCGAAACGATCACCTGAATTAATGGCATATTGCGGAATGGCATGTGAGTAGCGCATGATGTCGACCATGGATGGGTTAAAGGCATCCATTTTCATGATGTCTTTCAGTTCCGATTCCAAGACCTTCATTAATTGCTCATCATCTAAATCGCAAAGGGCTTCGTTGCGAATACCACCCATAAAAACAGATAACAAAGCGCCGCCTTCAGGAGCTCTTTCTTTGAATAAGGATGACATAAACAATACGCCCAATAGATCACGTTTCTCTTTATGAGGGATTAATCCACCAAAACCATCCAAAGCACGCCCGTTCCATTTATTGAAACCAAGAGCCACTTCAACCACGCGTGCATATTTCAGATTTGTGAGGTGAGTCATTTCCTCTTCACTAATGAAGGGCAAAGCTTCTTTAAAGCCAGTGGAGCCAAAAGTTGTAATAAGTTTATCACATGTTACCACCTGTTTTTCTCCATCAAGCGTATAACTTACGGTATAAAGTCCATCATTGTACGACACACTTAACTCTTCTGCACCAAAGGTGAAATTATCCTTGCCTGCACTTTTTAATAAGGCATCTGTCAATTGGCTTAATCCACCTTCAAAAGAAAACACCGCACGATCGGTACGTTGCTCTAACTCTGTTTTTGGTTCCTTACGTTTCTTGATAGCACCCTTTATGAAACTGCCATAGTTCTGCTCCAAGTTATACAGCTTAGGCAAGGCATGACGCGGAATTAACATGGCAGGATCGCCAGCGTATATGCCTAATATGAATGGATCGATGGCATAATCCAAGAAACTATTTCCCAGACGACGTTTCACCAAATCAGCCAAGGACTCATCCGGATTATTTCCTTTCTTACGGAAAGGTTCACCTAGTACTCTTAGCTTATCTTTAAAGGTGAATAAGGGTGTGGTAACCGCCAACTTCATGCTCGACGGCAAAGCGTGCCATTCACCATTCTTCAGCACATAACGTACTTTTACCAAATCATTGCCCTTCTCAACCTTTATGGCATCGCCCAGTTCGTCAAATAGGGCAACCACCTCCGGGTGCGAAACAATGCCCGAGTTTGGCCCAGACTCATACACAAAACCTTTTTCACTTTTGGTATGTACAACACCTCCATGACGTTTAGCTTTTTCAATTACCTTGAACGAAAGCCCTTTCTTATTGAGATGATGCGCCAAGCTTAAGCCAGTCACGCCAGCACCCAAAATTATATGCGGATAATGCTTATTACTCATTTAATACACGTTTAAGTGTTTCGATAAAAAGAGGATGCGCCTGAGGAATTTCCACACGAGAGATGTGATGCATACGTTCATCCTTTTTATATATGTCGACCAATTTAATATTTAAATCATAATAGGTCTCTAAACATTCAGTCGTGAAACTAACGGGAATCATTACCACATTACGCTCCCCGGCAGCCACCAACTCCTCCAAATGATCATCCGTATCGGGACCAACCCATTTAACAGGTCCCACACGTGATTGAAAAGCCACATCGTAGCGACGATCCATCATGTCAGCTAGGCGTTTCGACATATGTCGCACTGTATCCGGATATTTATCGCCTCGCTTAACCCCATAAATTGGGATGGCATGCGCTGTAAACAGAAGAAGTGGATCATCCACGCCTGCTGCTGCAATATGTTCTTCTATTAAAGTCTTCCAATAATCGAGGAAGGAAGGGTGTACACTGTAATCACAAATTTTACGAATGGTTAAGCCGCTTAGTTTCTTAGCTGCCTTGGTAACATCCACAAAAACGGATGTAGTGGTAGTATCGCTCGCTTGGGGATACATGGTCAGTACATTGATATCATCCACACCATCGGCATTCATCTTTTTCATCACATCAGCAATAAATGGTGCTGTGTACGAATAAGCGGTGTAAACAGGCATTTCGGCTGCTTCCTGAAGTGCCTTGCCTGTTGCCTCAGTGTGTTTTATTATTGGTGTTCCTCCGATCAGCTGGTACTTCTCCCACGACTTTAGATGGCGCTTTTTAGCGATCATCTTAGCTACAAACTGGCGTAGTCCCCAAGGCAATGGCAAGATGTATTTATCGCTGAACATATTTTTCAAAAAGACCTGCATCTCCTCCAGAGACTGCGGACCTCCCATATTTACTAGTAATACTCCCTTCATAAAACTGGACGTGTCTAATTGTTGCTTCTTATTTGCATAAGAAACAACAATATAGTCAGAATGGTTGAATTAGCTTTTGAGCAAAGTGTATTAAATGGGTAAAACTTGATTTAAAACAGGGTTTGAGTGTTTAAATCTTAAAGAGATAAACTCTAATCTTTATAATACCAAAAAGGGATTTCTTTAATGGTAACAATAGAATCGGTATCCGAATGTTTATATCTTGAATAGACAAGTGTATGTTTCCCTTCTTCCAAATTATTTGTTCCTATATATGTTTCAAAACCAATGCTAAGGTTCATACCATTATTCTCTTTCGCAATAATGAAATCTGGTTTGTACCGTAACGAATCAATTTTAATATGAATTAATTCTTGAAATGTTGTCAAGAATTGCAGATGTAAACTATCTATGTCACCTTTAAAAGTAGACTCTATGCTTTTGCCATTAATATCCATACCAGATTTATAGAGGTTCTTATCCTGATTTGGCCTTAGGCTTTCATTAAATTTCAAAATACGCTCTTCAAGGGTGTTCGAGAGAGGTATTCTTATTCTTATATAAGGATCGGTAATTACCTTAGATTGTACAGTAAATCCTGAAATAATCAGATCGTTTTTTTCTACTAAATCTTCGTAATTTCGGCTGTTAGCTCTAATGTCATTCGATGTTACCGACGCGTAAGTGATAAAGCCTGATTGCTCTTTGTATAAACCACTAACAAATAAAATAGAAAGATAAATAGGCAATAAGAGAAAACTTGTTCTTCTTCCAAATTTATTATCGATGAGGTTATAATAAAGCGGTCGGTATAAAAATGATAGGGTTAAATAACTGAACACCCAATAAAAAGGGAAATACACGGCAGCCACCCATTTATTCCTCTTAAGAAGTCCTTGAGTGATATAATCAAAAAAGGTAAGAACTGTACCTACAAGTATAAAAATCAAACAGCTAATATGAAGCGTTCGTAAAAATATTGAATTGGCATCGGAGCCGAGCGGTCCAACAAAGTTTATTAAATATTGTATAATAATTGTTGCTAATACATAGAAGATAAGTAAAAAGGAGATGGCGAAAATGATGCTGCAAAGCTTTTCGAGTTTTTCGATATAGCTATCGAACGAGCCAACCCTTTTGTTCAGGTACTTGGTAAAACGCTCGCTATAATTTAGTTTACTAATATCAACCTCACCCGATAAATAGCGCAAGCCCAATGCGCCAATCCAAAGACTACGTAAAATAACATGTACAATTAAATTGAATATTAAAATTAAGATGGCTACATACACGGCCTGATAAACATCCTTAAGTATATTGCCTTCATACGCTGCTTTTTGAAAGGCGTCTGCCACAGGATCGAGGGCATAAAATAATCCGAATATGGTAAAGCCCGAAACTAATAATTCTAATTGCCACGAATCTTCCTGTAATCTGTCGAGTAATTGTTTAAGTAGATTTTTGTTTTCACTCATTGGAGCCTGGGTTATGTTTGGTTTAATGCAGCCTTTACATCTCATTGCGATGATAATGTGCGCAGATATAAAGATAGTAAACAGATATGAATTACACTCTTATGAGTCACAATATATTCATTGTTTCAATTACGTCACCTACCCATGTTTCACTGTGAAAAACACATTTATTACCTATTGTATAAAGCCAAGATTGATACTATATTTCACATCACCTTAATGTGCGACATTCATTAATGCAAGCCCGCGGGACATGACTACGCAATGTATCTTCCATCTTCGGCAGCTTAAAATGCATAAGCTAAAAAAAGATAATTTCGTTTTGTTGTTGTTTTAAGGCCAGTGTAGGCCGACATGCCATTACCTAACTCATAGCGACCTTCAAGAGAGAATTTCTTATACCTGATACCCATACCAAAATTGATACACTGCTCGTATTTTCGCGTATCATTTATAACTTTACCATTTCTAGTATTCCCATAAGATGTTTCTATCAACTCATTTTCTTCACTTAAAACCCATGCATTAGAAATACCTATATTAACAAAAAATGCAACTTGCTTGAAAGGGTATCTGTATCGAAACATATTATTAAGCTTCAAATAGCTATATCCCAATTTTACGTCAGAAGTTGCCGTCTGAAATCCTATTGTCTCCTCATATTGTTCCTGATATGAGAATTGTGTATACATTAACTCATTGTTTATAGAGAGTCGATTTAATTTTCTGGGCAAATAAAATTCGAATGAACCACCAAATACTACATCTTGCGATAAACCAAAATCATGCTCCACACCAGATGAAAATATAAGCCGAGTACTTGAAACACCAGCTAGAACACCAAACTCGATTTTACTTTTTTCTTTACTTAATTCTTTTTGATAGGTTTTACCTGTACTTTTATAATAATCCTTAAAAACACCTTGCAAACTTTGCTTTGTATATCTGCACTTATAAGCAGTACTCCTTATATCTTCACTATCCTTCAGATATAAAATAATTTGCCCTTTGAAAGTTTCATTTTCAACAATACTATATTGATTCTGTGTTTCAGTTGATTTTTGCATGTATCGTTTATACACCAATAGGTCATATCCATCTTTACCACGAGTATAAAAATTTTCATTCCCATAAGAGTTTTTAAAAGACAATAAACTCTTTTCTCCTTTGATTAAGTACAACAGAAATGCTGAATCTCGTTTCAAATGCAGATTAGGGTCATCATCAAGGCTATTTGTATTTCTACTTGAATTTTCTGAATCGACTAATGCACTTACATAATGTTCATTGCTAACCGAAAAACCAAGGATATCACTTGGTCTATATTTTTCCAGTTCTGCTGACTCATTTTTTCTGAAAGCTACTACTTCTGGATTTTTGTCCCAATTACCATAATGGACTAATCCTTCAATAGTATCGCTATCGTTGGTAATAATATAACCGCTTTGATAATTTAATTGTGCTGATAAAAGCAAGGGCATGGCAAGAAAAATGCCTACCAAGAAGTGGCTTCTTAGATTCTTCATAATAACAATTAAGGTTTAGTTTACTCACTAGCAAATATAATTATTTGCAACAAAATTTTTAATAAAACTCAATTGTAATTTTCAATTAAAAAAGAAACGGTTCAAATGGTCAAACCATAAGAACCGTCTCTTACATATCTACAGACCAGAGATTACACTGTCTTCGAATACTGCCCTTTGCCTTTCTTCAAAGCAGGATCAAAAGCCATGGCGATGTTACGTATTACGAATCGTCCCTGACCATGTACTGTGAAAATATCATTCTCAATTTGTAATAAGTCATCATCGATGAAAGATTGTACTTTGAGCACATCGTATTCAACGGCTTTATAGACCTCATCAAGCTCTACTGAAAAATCAGCTGCTATCTGCTTAAAGTCGGCATAATAATTACACATCAACTCATTAATAACCTGACGAACAATCTGCTCATTCTGGCTTAAGCGATAGCCACGCACAACAGCACGACCATCAGCCTCAACACGCTCCATGTAAGCTTTAATGGTTTTTTCGTTTTGACTATAGGCATTAAACAACTGAGAGATGCTTGAAGTACCAAAACCATAAACTTGCCCGGTAGTTTCGCGGGTACAGTAACCCTGGAAATTACGGTGTAGCTTCTTTTCTTCCAAAGCAATGGCAAACTCATCGTCGGGCTTCGAGAAATGATCCATACCAATAGGTACATAACCAGCCTCTACTGCCATATTATAGGCATCTTCCAACATCGTTATCTTCTCATCAGCTCCTGGCAAGCCATGTTTTTCGAGCGCTTTCTGCCTTGTCATCACACTTGGTACATGCGCATACGAAAAAGTTACCAAGCGATCTGGCTTAGCCTCCAAAGCTAGTGCTACAGAAGCTTTAAAACTCTCTTTTGTTTGATAAGGCAAACCATAAACCAAATCAAGGTTAATGCCTTTGAAACCAACCTTTCGTAGGTAAGTCACCATTTCGTTAACCGGCACTTTCGCAGGCTTACGATTGATGGCCTCCAATACTTCCTTTTTAAAATCCTGTATACCAAGGCTGATACGATTGAATCCCATATCGCGCAGCTGATCCACCATTTTGAAGTCGAGATAGGCAGGACTACACTCCATGGCCATCTCATAGTCATCGGCAAAATTAAAATTAGCCTTAATGGTATCCGTTACTTTGCGAATAAGATCGGCTGAAATAGCATTGGGCGTTCCACCGCCCCAATGCACCTGCGTCAGTTTACGCTCCTTCGATACATCTTTCGATACGAGCTTAATCTCCTTGATGAGTGTCTCAACGTACTTTTCAATTACATTATGCCCCATACCCGTATAGGTGGTGCATCCACAAAAAGTACATAACTGTGGACAAAATGGGATGTGCACATATACCGATACATTCTCGGGTTTTTCGTCATTTGATAGAATCACACTCTCCTTGTAATTCTCATTGCCATACGCCTCATGAAAAAATGTGGCAGGTGGATAACTGGTGTATCGTGGACCTGCTATATTGTATTTTTCCAGTAGGTTTCTATCAAATTCTAGTTTCATCTATAAAGTATCAAGTAGTGAGACCCCGATAATTATCGGGGGAGTATCAAGACCGTTTTAAAGCATTAATACAAAAGCAATACGTAACAAAAAGCTAGCAGCTATTAGCCAATAGCGATCAGCTTTTTATTTTCTTCCCCAATCAACTGATTTTACCCAATCAATTACAAACTTCACGTTTTCAACCGGAAGGTCTGGTAAGATACCGTGGCCTAAATTGAAAATCCATTTTTGATTATCGCGACCAAATGGCAGGTAAGTCTTGTTTAGTTCTGCCTCAATGGTTGCCTGATCGGCATATAATAAACGTGGGTCAAGGTTTCCTTGTAAGCCAACTTCAGGATCAACAATTGAACGTGCGTGTTTTAGCGACATGCGCCAATCGATACCAACAAAATCAGCCACTTCTTTATCAATGGCCTTGATGCCATTACCTAAATCCTTAGGGAAATAAATAGTAGGAACACCTTTCTCGCGCACTGCATTTAATATCTTCTTAGATGCCGGTAAAAACATTTCCAGATATAACTCTTCAGGTAATAAACCACCATAAGTTTCGAATAACTGAAAGGCTTCCACACCATGATCAGCTTGCTTCAAAGCGTATTCAATGGATACCTCTGTAAGAGCATCAATAATTTTCTGACTTGTCTTACGATCCTTATACAAAAACTCCGTTGCATTCTTAAAGGTTATATCACGCACATTATCGCGAAACATGAAACAGAAGGTGGTCAACAATCCACCGCAGAAACCAATCAAAGGCTTACCTTCCGGACGTGTTTCAAGAATCTTATCAATGTTGGCATAAACATGATCCAACTTCGACATGTCCTTCACCAATTGTTTGGCGGGATCGTCGTAGGTATGTAATGGCGCTCCAAAAACAGGACCAGCATCGGTAAACTTCAACGACATACCCAAGGCCTCTGGCACTACCAATATATCAGAAAAAAGAATGGCTGCATCAACACCCAAATCGTAAATAGGCATGAGTGTTACCTCAGCAGCTAATTTAGGATCGTCCATCAATTCAGAGAAGGTGTATTTAGCCTTCAATGCTTGATAGTTGGGTAATACACGCCCTGCCTGACGCATAAACCAAACTGGTGGACGCTCCGTTTTTTTACCTTGTATTGTATCTAGAAAAATGTTATTCATAGTCTTAGTGCTTGGTGCGCAGTGCACAGTGCAATATGCCACAATTGGCACAGTGCACTAGGTACCGGGCACTATTATTATTTTGTTGCCTCTAAAGCTTTTCTGTTTCCTTTAATCAACTTCTCCAAATCCTCTTCGGTGTGAGCCATGGAGATGAATAAACATTCGAATTGCGATGGTGCAATGTATAAACCATTCTCAACAGCTGCCTTAAAGTAAGTAGCATACTTATCCGTATCTGAACTCATAGCTTCATCAAACGAACTTACTTTTGCCTCTTTTGTGAAGAAGGCTGTCATCATTGAACCAACTCGATTCAATACTACATTTAAACCAAGTTCTTTGGCATTTAGTTTAAACCCTGCTTCAACAAATGCCGCTTTCTTTTCTAGCTCTTCGTAGGCGTTTGGTGTCTCGTCCAGCTTTTTCAATGCTGTTAAACCAGCTGCCATTGCCAACGGATTTCCCGATAAGGTTCCTGCCTGATAAACCGGACCAAGAGGGGCCAGCATATCCATAATTTCAGCACTGCCGCCATAAGCACCAACAGGTAAGCCACCACCAATAATTTTACCAAGGGTGGTTAAATCAGGCATTACACCAAAATGTTCCTGAGCTCCACCTTTCGCCAAGCGGAAACCAGTAATTACCTCATCAAAAATTAGCAAGGCTCCGTTTTCTTTGGTGATATCGCGCAAGCCTTGTAAGAAACCTTCTGCTGGTGGCACAACACCCATATTTCCAGCAACTGGCTCAACAATAAGCGCAGCTATCTGATCTTTATTCTCAGCAAACAACTTACGAACTGAATCAAGATCATTGTAATCGGCCGTTAAAGTATCCTTTGCTGTACTCTTTGTTACACCTGGGCTATCAGGTAGACCAAGCGTTATTGCGCCAGATCCCGCTTTAATTAAAAAGCTATCGCCATGCCCGTGATAACAACCTGCGAATTTAATAATCAACTCACGATTAGTATAGCCACGTGCCAGACGAACCGCACTCATGGTTGCTTCTGTACCTGAATTCACCATGCGTACTTTTTCGACAGAAGGCACCATCTTCACGATCTGCTCAGCCATTTCTGTTTCAATCAAAGTTGGCGCGCCATAACTCGTACCATTGGCTGCTGCCTTGGCAACTGCTTCCAAAACATCATCGTGAGCATGCCCTAAAATGAGCGGCCCCCATGAGGCCACAAAGTCGGTATACTCATTATCATCGATATCCCAAATGGTTGTTCCCTTTGCTTTCTTAACGAAAATAGGATCAATGCCCACACTTTTAAAGGCACGTACAGGTGAATTTACGCCTCCAGGAATGGCTTGCTGCGCTGCCTGAAAAGCTTGTTTGCTATTATTGTTATTCATGTTTCTTTAGATAATAGATTATTAGACAAATAGAATCAAGATGATTTGCATGATGTCTAAGAAAAGGCTATCAACTAGTAGCTAATAGCCAGGAGCTTATTTATTTTTGTCCATTTAAAATATCCGCTGCATCAAGTGCATGATAGGTAATGATAATATCGGCACCAGCACGTTTTATCGATAGTAGCACTTCCATCATCACACGTTGTTCATCAATCCAGTCCTTTTCACCAGCAGCTTTCACCATACTAAACTCACCACTAACATTGTAAGCAGCAGTAGGCATCTCGAACTCACTCTTGGTACGATAGATAATATCCAGATAACTCAAGGCTGGTTTCACCATAACGATGTCGGCTCCCTCTTCAATATCAGAGGCAATCTCGCGCATGGCTTCGTCAGAATTAGCAGGATTCATTTGGTAGGTACTTCTATCGCCAAATTGTGGTGCACTCTCAGCTGCTTCGCGGAATGGGCCATAAAAACCAGATGCATACTTAGCCGCATACGACATGATTGGAATCTTTTCGAATCCAGCTAAATCCAATGCTTCACGAATGCGCAACACACGACCGTCCATCATATCACTTGGTGCAATGATATCGGCACCAGCTTCTGCTAATGAAACAGACTGATCGGCCAATGTTTTTAAAGTAGAATCGTTATCCACATCACCATCGATAATGGTTCCGCAATGACCGTGCGTAGTGTACTCACAATTACAAACGTCTGCCACAATCATGATATCTTCAATCTCAGCCTTAATGGCACGAATGGCTTTCTGAACGATTCCATCTGCTTGACAAGCTACGTGACCATGCTCATCTTTCGATTCAGGAATACCAAAAAGTAATACACTTTTAACGCCCTTTGAAACGGCCAATTTACATGCTTCAACCAATACATCAACCGACATTTGGTAATTACCCGGCATTGAACTAATCGGTTTTTTCACTTTAGTTCCTGGGCATACAAACAATGGATACACTAGGTCTTCAACACGTAGATGCGTTTCGGTAACCATGTTACGCAATACTTTATTATATCTTAATCTTCTTAGGCGAGTTTCTGGGAAAGCCATAATCTATGTTTATTTAGTTATCTATAATTGGGTTTTAACTGTAATTTCATTTCCTGCCACAATCCTTCGTAAGTCGATAGACGCGCAATAACCGCAGGAGTAACTTCTCTTTTGCGCATGCTCTTGGTGGTAGCCGGCCCGATGGATGCAAAACCAACTTCGTCATGCATTAACTCACCATATACATCCATAAATCCATTGAAACACGAAGGGCTTGTACACACCACCAACATTGGGCGACCCGCTTTCAATAATGCTTCGGTATCTTCCTTTCGTTTATCTGCAATGATGGTTTTATAGACGTTGTAGCGTTGATAATTGCAGATATTCTTCAATCCATCCTCCAAGGTGTTTTCTGCCAGTTCTCCAAGCAGTCCAACCCATTTTTCGCCAGGTAAAACTCTGGTTTGTTGCAATTCATCAACTAAGTCAGAAGCTGTTCTTCCCTGCGATACCCACCAAACTTTTAAACCATTTTTCTCAACTATTTGAGCTGTTTTCTTACCGATACAGATGAAATTTTTATCTAAAATATCGGCTGGCTTGACTTGATTAAGGAAATATTCAACACCTCGCTTACTAGTGAAAATTATACGTCGGCTTTGATAGATGGTTGATAAATCATCTTGAGATAAGGGCACTTGAGCCGTATCAATCATTGGATCGCAAATCACTTCAACCCCTTCTTGCATTAATCCATTGTACAAAAGGTCATCTTGCCCCATTGGGTGGGTTAATACAACAGCTGTTTCGCGCGAATAAGGATCCATACAATTGGTATTAAAGGTTTCTTACTTGCGACAAAATTTCATTGCCGCCAAGTTTAATAATCTGCTGCCCTAATTTACGACCAATTTTTTCAGCATCAATGGATTTTCCTTTTTCTGTTGCTCTTAATTCTTTCGAACCATCGGGAAGTGCAACCAGGCCTACTAACTCAAGGTC
Organism: Carboxylicivirga fragile; assembly: GCF_050589805.1. Lineage (NCBI taxonomy): Bacteria > Pseudomonadati > Bacteroidota > Bacteroidia > Marinilabiliales > Marinilabiliaceae > Carboxylicivirga > Carboxylicivirga fragile. The sequence continues at coordinate 51,416 of NZ_JBNGOY010000032.1, forward strand.
ACCATCCTTAATGGTTGCATAGGCTCCAATGGGTATTTGGCAGCCACCTTCTAATTCGTTTAAGAAACTTCGTTCTGCAGTAATTTCCTGATAGGTATTTTCGCAATGAAGCGCTTTAACAACATCAGCTACTTCCTTATCATTTTCACGTATCTCAATAGCAATAGCGCCTTGTCCACATGCTGGGATTAATTCATCCGGCTCAAACAAAGATGTTATTTCTTTATCATACTCTAAGCGAATAAGACCAGCACCAGCCATAACCATAGCATCGCAATGACCACCGTGCATCTTTTTCAAACGCGTATCAACATTACCTCTAATATCTACAACCTGTACTTTAGGATTGATTCGATGTACCTGAGCAATTCGACGTAAACTCGATGTTGCTACCTTATGGCTTTCATCCATATCTTTCAATGCCAATCCATCCTTACTAACCCAGGCATCTTTGAACTCTGCTCTTTTTAGAATTGCTCCTAACTGAGTTCCTTCAGGAAACACCGTTGGCATATCCTTTAAACTATGCACACACAAATCTACTTCATCGGCAAATAATGCCACTTCAAGCTCCTTGGTAAATAAACCCTTGTCGCCAATCTTAGATAAGGCTACATCTAATATCTTATCACCTTTGGTTGATATAATTACCAACTCAAACTTGATATTGATAAAAGCTTTTTCTAATAGTGATTTAACCAGGTTGGCTTGATATAAGGCGAGTCTGCTTCCGCGGGTTCCTATTCGTATGGTAGATTTTGTCATAAGTCTAATTGCAAAACGGATGGGCGCTGACCCATCCGTTGTAGTATTTAAGAGCTGAAATTAAAAAATTCTTCAATCATTTTAACCTTCTCGGGGTCGCGCCCCTCGTTGGTTACATCCCGAATCTGCTTGATGATCATTCGGGTAAATTTAGAACTAAGGTGATCGCCATATTCCGAAATCTTACGGGCACCATCATCGTCCTTTACTTTTTTATAATTGCGTGCTTCGTTAGCACTTATGCTTTTAAAGGTAGATGTAATTGAACTGATGGCCGAGCTCATGCGACGTACATTCAACCAATCTTCAAATTCTTCAAGTACCTCATCAATTATCGCTTCCGCCTCAACCAACTTACCTTTACGCTTTTCGAAGTTAGCTTTAACCACTTCTTCCAGATGATCAAGGTCAAAAACCGTAATACCTTCGATATCACCAACAGTGGATTCCACATTCCGTGGATTCGACAAGTCAAGCACCATCAACGGCTTATTCTGGCGTAAATTCATTACTGCCTGTGCCATTGCCTGATCAAACAAGACCCGCTGCGAACCCGTTGTAAAGGTAATAACATCTACATCCTTAAGCGATGATGAGAAATTATCAAAATCAACAACTTTCCCGTTAATACGATCAGCCAGTTGCTCTGCTTTACCTTGCGTACGATTAGTTACCCAGTTGTTCACACAACCTTTTTTAGATAAGTTAAGCGCCACTATGGTTCCTGTTTCGCCACTACCAACTGTTAATGCAGTAATGTTTGAAAGGCAACCTAACTTTTTGCTGGCTAATTCAACAGCAGCTGAACTTACCGAAACGGCGCCTTTATTTATTGATGTACGTGTGCGTACTTCTTTACCTGCTTCAAAAGCCTTGTGCACCATGCGTGTTAACTCAGGACCTACCATGGCCGTATTATCCACGTATGAAAAAGCTTCTTTAATTTGTGAAACGATCTGGTATTCACCCAATATCATTGAATCTAAACCAGTAGTTACTCTAAATAAGTGACGTGCACAATTGATACCAGTATGCGTGTACAAATATTGTTTTACAGTTTCTGGCTTTTTAAAATAGGCAATATATGCTGCAGTTACCTCTTTAATAAAATCTGCTGAGTCTTGAATTAAGGCACTGTCTGCCTCAAAATATAATTCGGTACGATTACATGTGCTAAGGGCAAGAATACCTGTAATGTCGCATTGACGATTCAAATATTCATAAAGGCCTGGTATCTCTTCTTTTGAGATAACCAACTGCTCCCTTATTTCGAGTAGTGCTGTTTGGTGACTTATGCCAATTAAACCAACCATATAATCAATTCAGTTTTTCTTTTTTTCAAGTAACTATAGCCATTTCGGCAACATATTACTCAAAAGTAAAACTGAAATCTGTAGCAATTCTGTAAATGTGAAAAAAGTTTAAAATACAGTTGTTATTTTGATCAAATCTGCATTAAATCGCAGGGCTTTTAAATCAAATAGGTCGTTGCTTGCGTTTAATTTCCCGAATGATTCGAACTAAAGTTTCCGGATCGTCAGTGCCAATCCAGACTTTCATATTCTTATCTTTTATAGTCAGCTCAAGGGCTTTATTACCCGAAACATTATATATGATTTTACCTGGCCTAAAACGAACTCCCCAACCCAGTGGCAAATATTCAACAGCTTTGCAATCAAGCACATTTTGCATGTTATACTTTCCATTGATTAAACCAATGCCCATTGAAAAACGTATCCATTGCTTATCAATCGTTATGGTTAATTTATAACACAGTACAATAATAATCACACAAATCAGTCCCGATATTTTTATGGCCAATGGATTAACCGTAAAGGCTAAAACTGACATGAGAGCTAAGACAATAAAAATAACAGCCCATCCTATTTGCGTTGATTTAAACATGCACCTACTTTAGTTTATAGCAAGTTCAGATAAATAATAGTTAGGTGCAAGTGGTAAAACTCTAAATCAACTTTCCAGAGGCTTCAATAATTTGCACAAATGCCTCAACTCCCAAGACTTCGGCATCTGCAACAACTTGTGCTTTATTGTAGAAAAATTCGCGCTCCTGTAATTTGGCACAGATAAAATCGCGTAACTCTTGACCTGATTTACCAGCCACCAATGGTCTAACTTGTTTACCTCCACTCAATCGGCCGATGAGAACATCAACAGACAGCTTTAGGTAAATACTCAAACCATTGTTGTTCATCACGTCCATATTGTCGAAAAAGCAAGGTGTGCCACCGCCTGTTGCAATAATCACACGCTCCTTATCAAGCACATCTTTCAACACCTCTTTCTCCGCTATACGAAAGGCATCTTCGCCATGAACACTAAAATACTGTTTGATTTTAACCTTAAATTTCTCCTCAAAAACATCGTCGAGATCCAGAAAATCCCATCCCATTTCTGTTCTTAGTCGCCTTCCGAGCGTAGACTTGCCACTGCCCATGAAGCCGACTAAAAAAATCCGTTTTATCTCTTTCATTCCAGATCTTAAAACAACGACATTTGATTCTTATCATCATCCTCCTCTTCACCAGTTTCAGATGATTCATTTTCTGGCATCGGCTCATCTTTTATGATCGGCTCCAGCTCATGTATTTTTGAAATCTGGTAAGTCGTTAAACGCTTGCCTTTGGCTTTCCAGCTTTTAACGCCAATAAATTCAGCCACCTCAACAATTAGCTTCTCACGCAACTTATCATCACCACCAAATTTCACTTCCAAGCGTGGATAATCAACGTGCATTATTTTCACCAAACGCGACTTGGCATTATCTCCAATAAAGGATTGCTGCTTATTTGAATTCTCAAACTGGAAACGTTTTATGTAGTAGAAATCCTGATCAGCATCGAAGTAAACCGCCGACCAAACAATGTCGTTTTTGAACTTCTCAATGATGAGTATATTATCCTCAAAATGATTGCTTAAATCATAAGTGGTTAGATTGTACTTGCCATCCTTTGTAATAACTAAAACCTGATCTCCACCATGGAACTCGCCTAAAAATTGTCCACGCCCATCCGCATTTAAACGTAATGTTTCGTGCTCGAACCATATTTTACGACCACCTAAGGTTGACTCTCCTTTTTTCTTGAGTGCGATGGTTTTTACCTCATACTTGGTTAAGATGTTACCCATTGCTCCTCGACCTTTAATAGCGAGATCTCCCATATTAACATCGAAAATAAGATTTCGAATGCGGGCTTTTGGTCGTAATACAACTTTCAGAATTTCTGACTCGCCATTAGGATTGGCGCTGAAGTACATCAGTTTCGAACCAGGTGTTTCTTTGGTGATGTGATACTCTTTATCACGTGTTATGCCGGTAACTGCAAATCGTTTCATGTACACATTACCAGCTTTTCCATCACGATATACGGCATTGTAAATCGTCCGCTTATCGTTTTTCTTAAAGATAGTAATGTGCATAATATTTTTACCAACAAAAGCCTTGTCAGTGACCTTTGTAATTAAATATTTACCGTCTTTATAGAAAATAATGGCATCATCAATGTCGGAGCAATCACAAACATACTCATCCTTACGCAAGGAAGTGCCGATAAATCCATCCTCACGATTGATGTATAACTTCTCATTCTTCACCACCACTTTAGATGCCTCGATACTAGCGAAACTTCTAATCTCAGTTTTACGAGGGAAGTTCTTTCCAAATTGCTTCTTGATGCGTTTATAATAATCAATTGAGTACGGAATAATATTGGCCAAATGATAATCTATTTGCTCCATCTCCTCTTCCAAAGTAACGATGTACTCCTCAGCTTTTTGCACATTAAATTTCAGAATGCGACCCATTCTTGTTTCAAGCAATGTCTCAATGTCATCCAAAGTTATCTCGCGACGAAACTTTGGTTTGAATGGATCAAAACATTTATCTAAGAACTTCACAGCGGTTTCTTTGCTGCCAGCATCTTCATAACCTTTCTCCTTGTACATGCCCTCTTCAATGAAAATACGCTCCAATGAAGATTTGTGCCACATCTCTTCTAATTCATTTCTGCGTATTTCGAGCTCACTTGTTAGTAACTTAACAGTATTATCAGTGTTCTCACGAAGAATGGTAGAAACTCCAATGAAATGCGGTTTATTATCGCGAATAACACAGGCATTGGGCGAAATCGATACTTCACAATCAGTGAAAGCATATAAGGCATCTATGGTTTTATCAGGCGATGCTCCAGTCGGAAGATAAATCATGATCTCGACATTCTCAGCCGTATTATCATCTATCTTCTTAATCTTAATTTTTCCCTTATCATTTGCTTTAAGAATCGACTCAATAAGTGAAGTCGTATTCTTACCAAAAGGAATATCTGATATAATAAGAGATTTACTATCAACCTTCGTGATTTTAGCACGAACTTTAACAGCTCCACCTCTTAATCCATCGTTATAGCGAGATGCATCCATCATTCCGCCTGTGTGGAAATCGGGCAATATCTCAAAGGGTTGATCCTTCAAGATATTAATAGATGCGTCAATTAGTTCATTGAAATTATGAGGCAAAAGTTTCGATGCTAAACCTACCGCGATACCTTCTACTCCTTGCGTTAGGAGCAGTGGGAATTTTACTGGCAAAGTCACCGGTTCGTTATTACGACCATCGTAACTCAACTTCCAATTGGTTGTTTTAGGATTAAATACAACCTCCTGAGCAAACTTGGTCAAACGTGCCTCAATATAACGAGGCGCAGCAGCTCCATCGCCTGTGAAAACGTTACCCCAGTTTCCCTGACAATCTATCAATAAATCCTTCTGCCCTAGTGCTACCAAGGCATCTCCAATAGAAGCATCACCATGTGGATGAAACTGCATGGTATTACCAATAATGTTGGCCACCTTATTGTAACGCCCATCATCCATGCGGCGCATTGAATGCAGGATACGTCGCTGCACCGGCTTTAGTCCATCATTGACATGTGGCACTGCACGTTCAAGGATTACATAGGAAGCATAATCAAGAAACCACTCGCGGTACATACCAGGCAAATGGCTAATGGTTGATTCGCTATTATCCCAAACATGTTGTTCTTTTGGTTTAATTTCTGATGACTCCGAATTAAGTTCTTCGGGTAGGTCAGTATTATTTGTGTCGTCCAAACTCATTCTACCTAAACAATTTAATCTTCATTTACCAAATCTTCCTCTACTACCAAATTATCGATAATAAAGTTTTGTCTGTCGGGCGTATTCTTACCCATATAAAACTCCAGCAATTCCTTCACCGTCACATCTTTTTTCATACGCACCGGCTCTAAGCGAATATCTTTACCAATAAAGTGCTTAAACTCATCTGGTGAAATCTCTCCAAGTCCCTTAAATCGGGTGATCTCAGGTTTCGCTCCACACTTTTTAATAGCTGTATGCTTTTCCTCGTCAGAATAGCAATAGAAGGTTTTTTTCTTGTTACGCACTCTGAAAAGTGGTGTTTGGAGAATATACACATGACCATTCTTCACCAACTCAGGGAAGAACTGCAAGAAGAAAGTCAGGAGCAACAAGCGAATATGCATACCATCCACATCGGCATCGGTGGCAATAATCACATGGTTGTAACGAAGCGTATCCAAACCGTCTTCAATATTTAAGGCTGCCTGAAGCAAGTTAAACTCTTCATTTTCGTATACCACCTTGCGCGATAAACCAAAACTATTTAAGGGTTTACCCTTCAAACTAAATACTGCCTGGGAATTAACATTTCGTGCCTTGGTGATAGATCCACTAGCCGAATCTCCCTCAGTAATAAAAATAGAACTATCGCTATTTTCATCCTTCTTAATATCGGTATAATGAATACGGCAATCGCGTAGTTTTTTATTATGGAGGCTCACTTTTTTAGCTCTCTCTCGAGCTAATTTCTTGATACCTGAAATAGCTTTTCGCTCACGTTCCGAATCCAAAATTTTGCGATTCAAAATCTCAGCCGATTCAGCATTTCTATGTAAGAAATTGTCTAAATGTTCGGTTACAAAATCAAGTATGAAATTACGAACAGATGGACCTTTGGGGCCAACATCTTTCGAACCTAATTTTGTTTTTGTCTGCGATTCAAAAACAGGTTCCTCAACCTTAATGCTTATAGCAGCAATTACACCACTTCGAATATCAGAAACATCAAAGCTCTTGTTGTAGAAATCACGAATGGTTTTCACATAAGCCTCACGAAAAGCGACCAGATGCGTACCTCCTTGAGTTGTATGCTGGCCGTTAACAAATGAGTAATACTCTTCGCCATATTGATTACCGTGTGTTATGGCAATCTCTATGTCTTCATCTTCGAGGTGAATAATCGGATATAAACCTTCCGTATCCATATTCTCGTTCAGAAGGTCAAGTAATCCATTCTTACTTTGAAAAGTTTTTCCATTAAATACAATGGATAAACCCTTATTTAAATAAGTATAGTTTCGAAGCAGTGTTTCAATGTATTCTTCGCGATACTTGAAGTTTTCGAAAATGGTAACATCCGGAGCAAACTCAATGTATGTTCCGTTCTTTTCACCAGATTCTTCTATACCATGATCGGTAAGCACCTCTCCACGACAAAACTCAACGCGTTTGCTCTGACCTTCTCGGTAGGCATATACATTAAACTCGGTACTTAGGGCATTAACCGCCTTGATACCGACTCCATTTAAACCAACAGATTTCTTAAAAGCTTTAGAATCATACTTGGCTCCGGTATTCATTTTCGAAGCTACATCAATCACTTTTCCAAGCGGTATGCCTCGGCCATAATCTCGCACACTCACACGTCCATCTTGAACAGTAACTTCAATTTTTTTTCCGTTACCCATCATGAACTCATCAATGGAATTATCCATTACCTCTTTCAGTAAGACATAAATACCATCGTCAGCAAATGTACCATCGCCCAACTTACCAATATACATACCAGGTCGCTTCCGGATATGTTCCTTCCAGTCAAGCGTCCTAATCGCATCTTCTGAATAGTTCTGTGTGTTTTGACTACCCTGCATACTCAATTACTCCTATATTATTATGGAAAAATGAAAGCTCTTGCTTCAGCAAAAACATCCAAATATAATTAATTCAAGAAATGTTTCGTAATTTGTTTATTAACAATTGGATCTTTCACCCTTTACAAAAACCCCTTTAAGCCTTTGGTATCAAGCCCATTTTACGCATTAAAAAAGATGCGTTATGACTTTGTGTGACACCGTCTCGCAATGTATAATCAAATTCTAGATTATCAGCTACAAAACTCACTTCAAAACAATTATTAAATATTTTTCCCGGATGCTCTTCGGCCAATTCTCCTAATTCAAGATCGTGTGTTGCAATAATACCACTGCCATTTAATTTTAACAATTGCTTAATGAGTGCCTGCGAACCTGTGGTTTTGTCGTGCGAGTTTGTCCCTTTTAATATCTCATCCAAGATGAAGAATATTTCGCCTTTTTCTTTGAGACGTTCAACGATCATTTGTAGACGGCTTAATTCTGCAAAAAAGTAAGACTCGTGTTTTAACAAATTGTCAACAGCACGCATGTTGGTAACAAAAGGCAAGGAGCGATATGTGAAAGACTCTGCTACGACTATACAACCATTGCCTGCCAACACTAAATTACAACCAACCGTTCTTAAAAAAGTACTTTTACCAGCCATATTAGCTCCTGTCACTACACATATGCGTCGATCATTGCCAATGGAGAAATCGTTGTTCACCCTTTCTTCAGTTGGAATTAAAGGATGTCCCAAAGATTTAGCTTCGAAAACAATAGTATCTGACAAAGTTGGGTAAATACCATTGGAATGATTGTAACAAAAGCTTGCTAAACTTATTTGGGCTTCAATTTCACTTAAAGTATCAACCCACGCAACTAAGGATTGATTATGCACTTTATACCACGATCGTAATCGCAAACAAACATTCAAATCCCAAAGAAATAAACCATTTAGAATGGCCCCCATCAACATATTCAATCGCTGATCAAAAAGTTGAATGATCTTGCCCAATTCACGGACAACCTGGCTTGCAGATTTTCCATCTGTTTTTAATTGATTACTCAAATTTTTCAGAAAGGCTGACTCGAACGATTGTGTTTCAACATGAGCTATTAAGTTGGAATATCTACTCAAATAACGGCCTAGTGCTGAAACTTCATTATGAACCAAATTAATTTTACGAAGCACCGAACCTGTAATAATTAAACCTGCAAAAAACAGGTACAATATCAGAATTGAATCAATTACCCCAAAAATAGAAAGTGCTATAACTATTGTTGTAATTATCGGAAATAGTATAGTCAGAGACTTCATCCCTTTCCCAATAAACGATATATCAGGTACCGAAGTAGGATCAATCTCTTTTACTTTCTTATTCCGATCTTTTACAAAACTAGCCAACACATAAAATTGCTCTCGGAATGTCTCTAGTGAAGTCAACTCCTGTAGACCTTCCTGCTTTGTCCGGATTTCATCAGCATCGAGCGAGATGCTATTAAGTTTTGAAGCCAAGCGTTTATAACCAGCCTTTGTTGCCGTTCGGTTAATGTATTGAAATAATGAGCCCTTGCCAAACAAGTCAAGATCGTGCGAATAATCATGATTGGGATCAATTAGATCTGATCCATCAATTTCATCCGTCCAATTGCCCGATTGAATACGCAATTCCCTATCGAGCAACTCAATATAATAGGTAGCATACTTTCGTTGATAACTAAGCTTATTGGCATAATATACCAAGATTATAAAACCAACTAAAAAGAATACACCTGATAATAAAAATGCGCTCGAAAGAACCTGAAAGAAATAGAAAGGAACGGCAAAAGTAGCCACAAAGAAAAAGAGTCGAAACCACGACACAAACAAACTACGCTTTTTTAGAGCTGTGAGTTCATTTATCCAAAACTGCTTTTTTTCTTGATACTTTTCAACTAATTGCTGTCCATCAAACTCTTCCATATCATGTCTTTAAGTTCAGTAACTCCAATATTGGCCACCGAAGATATAAAAACGTATGGTAAGTCGGGCAAATCAGATTCGATCTCAGCCTTTAATTCGTCGTCCAACATGTCGGTTTTCGAAATGGCTAAAATACGTTCCTTATCCAAAAGCTCAGGATTGTATTGTGTTAACTCATTAAGTAGAATCTCGTATTCTTTTTTAATGTCGTCGGCATCGGCCGGCACCATAAATAAAAGTATGGAGTTACGTTCAATGTGACGAAGGAAGCGCATTCCAAGACCTTTACCTTCACTAGCTCCTTCAATTATTCCTGGTATATCAGCCATACAAAATGACTTATTATCGCGATAGGACACAATACCTAAGTTAGGAACCAGAGTTGTAAATGGATAATCAGCAATCTCAGGTTTTGCAGCAGATACAACGGATAACAAAGTAGATTTACCCGCATTAGGGAAACCAACTAATCCAACATCCGCCAAAACTTTTAGCTCCAGAATAGCCGCCATTTCAATACCGTCTTCTCCAGGTTGTGCATAACGAGGCGTTTGATTGGTCGGAGACTTAAATCTATCGTTGCCGCGACCGCCGCGACCACCTTTTACTAAGACAACTTCTTCTCCGTCCTCAGTAATTTCAAAAAGCACTTCACCTGTTTCAGCATCCTTTGCTATGGTACCCATTGGCACTTCCACATAACGATCTTCACCATCAGCACCTGTTGACGTCTGTCGTCCACCTGCTTCACCGTGTGTAGCAAAAACGTGACGCTTATATTTTAAATGAAGTAAGGTCCATAAATTACGATTACCCCTCACAATGATATGGCCGCCGCGTCCACCGTCACCACCATCTGGTCCACCCATTGCCTCAAACTTTTCGCGACGCAAATGCGCAGAACCGGCTCCTCCTTTACCTGAACGACAGAATATCTTAACGTAATCAACAAAATTTGATCCAGCCATAACAATTGTTTTTTTAAAGATACAATAAGCCACGATAATCCTTCAGACTACCGTGGCTAATATTATCTTACTTTATTATTTTTTAATCTTATCCAAAATGGTGCAAGCGCGGTCGAATATTTCTTCAATATCACCAACTCCTTGTACTGCTTTGTATAAACGCTTCTTCTTGTAAAAATCAATTACAGGCAAAGTACGCTCATCATATACCTCCAGGCGTTTCTGAATGGTTCCTGAATTATCATCAGATCTTCCTGAAGTTTCACCACGTTTAGCGAGGCGGTTCAACAGTTCTTCGCGCTCAACCTCCAAATTCAACATTACAGAAACTTTGGTTCCATGTTCTTTCATGATTTCGGTTAAAGCGGCAGCTTGTCCTACGGTACGCGGATACCCATCAAAAATTATCCCTTTACCTACCGGCAATTTTTCCAAAAAACTATCCAACATATCGATGATAGTTTCATCGGGCACTAATTCGCCTTTATCAATATAGCTTTTCGCTATCACACCTTCGTGTGTATTTGTGTGTATCGCTTTTCTACACAATTCGCCTGTTGAAACATGTTCCAATTCATATTTCTCAGCAATTTTTTGACCCTGTGTACCTTTTCCTGATCCTGGAGGGCCAAATATGACAACATTGAGCATGGTTGTTACTCCTTAATAAAATGAATAATATAAATTACTCCACTACGGTGTAAATGTTTTTTAAATTACGTCCGTAACCATCATAATCTAACCCATATCCAACAATGAAATCATTAGGAATGTTTAGACCAACATAATCGAGGGTTACTTCTTTTTTACAGGCATCAGGTTTGAATAACATGGTAGCTACTCTTACATCAGCTGGCCCCAAGGCCTTAACCTGATCAATTGTGCTACATATTGTTAGACCTGTATCAACAATATCTTCCAAAAGAACAATTGTTCGTCCTTCAATATTCTCGTTCAGCCCTATTAATTCTTTTACTTTACCTGTTGAACCAGTGCCTTGGTAGGAAGAAAGCTTTACGAAAGAGATTTCGCAAGGGATAGTAATGCGTTTCATTAAATCAGATGCAAACATAAATGAGCCGTTAAGTACACATACCATCAAAGGATTTTTTCCGTCCAAATCAGAATTAATTCGCTCTGCAACCTCATCCACAGCTTTTAAAATATCTGTTTCGGGTATTGATAACTCAAATTCCTTATCTAATACTTTAACTCGACTCATAGTAACAAAATTTTATAATCAACTACCTAAGCTAGTTCAATTAAAATCATTAATTTTTAGACATAAAACACTGACAATTATGATTCTAAAAAGAAACTCCTTAAATTTTAAGGTGCAAAAGTATAAAAAATAAACGGAAGCTCATGTTTTATATTGATTCTTAATTATTTTTGTGGGCAATTAATAGGTTAAGAATATTTTATTAATTCATATAAACCAATTGACATGCAAGCACAAGTGAGCATTATTATGGGTAGCACATCGGACTTACCGGTGATGAAAAAAGCTGCTGACTTTTTGAATGATCTTGAAATTCCATTTGAAATTAATGCATTATCTGCGCACAGAACACCTTCGCAAGTAGAAGAATTTGCTAAAAATGCAGAGAACAGAGGAGTAAAGGTAATTATTGCTGCAGCAGGAATGGCCGCTCATTTACCAGGTGTTATCGCCTCAATGGTAAAAATACCAGTTATTGGTGTGCCTATCAATGCAAGCCTTGACGGACTAGATGCCTTATTGGCAATTGTTCAGATGCCTCCCGGAATTCCGGTAGCTACTGTTGGTATCAACGGTGCACAAAATGCAGGTATACTAGCGGCACAAATCATTGCAACAGGCGATGCAGCGTTAGCACAAAAAGTAGCTGATTTCAAAGAAAGCTTAAAAGACAAGATTGTTAAGGCTAACCAGGATCTTAAAGAAGTAAAATACAAGTTTAAAACAAACTAGTAATGCTTTAATATCATCTTAACCACGAAAGTGGACTTTTGGTAGCATGCCGATGTAATAATGATTGAGTCTTTCAAGTGCAACGCAGATAAGCCTCATTTCATTATACAATCGGTATTAAAACATAGAGAAAAGAGCTGTTCGAAGGGACAGCTCTTTTTTTATGTAAAAATCACACTGGTCAAACCCTACTATTACGCATGTGGCATTTTTATAAAATTATTTCACACAAACTAAGTTGCTTATTATTAATTTATTAACAAGAATACAACGACTAACGGCTTAAAAAATAGGTATTACGATTTTACATTTTGGGTATTAATCTATGATAAAAAAGTAATTAACATTTAATTTCAACCTAACAGATGAACAAACAATTTAAATGGTTAAGTCTGCTATTGATAGTAGGCTTGGGTTTTGCGTGTGAAAAGAAAGATGCACCACAGCAAGAACTAATGGATGATGCTTTGGCCGATAGCTTTTTTGATTTCCAACTATTAAAAAGTAACGAACAATCGGCTAAAGTTGATTTTACACTTTATTCAATTGAGGAACTTAAAGCCTATAATGATGAAGTGAATTTTGTGCCTGAATTTTCCAATGAATTAGGTTTTGCCGATTGGAGCAACGCACGGTATTTTGAAGTTAATAACGAAACTGTGCTGCAAATACCAGTATATACTGAAACGGACACAGAAGTTAAAGCTTTAATAATTGCCGTGCAAAAAGAAGATAGCTTTTTTGGCTATGTTTTACGCCGCAATTATTTTGATGAATTTATTAATACAGAGGCACCTAATTTGACATTAGAGAAGGTAATTGATCTTTTTATTCTGGCCGATTTTGAAATATTTGGTGAAAGTTCCTATTTTCCTTATGGCAAAGTGCGTTATGGTAACAAAGAAACGGAAGGTTCTAATCTAAAAAGTGTAGTGACTGGACAGACTTGTTATTACATGGAGGTTTACAATGCTGATTGGACATTACTTGACGCACGATGGGAGTGCGAAACCTCTTATCATTACGTATATCATTTTACAGCAGCTCCAGAAGATGAAGGAGGAGGAGGTGGTGGCTTTTCTGGCTTTGGAGGTGGTGGTAATAGTGACCCTAGACCAACAGATCCATCCATTAAATTGGTAATGAAAGATGAACTTTGCAATTCTTTTAATGGTATTATTAATTTGTCAACTGTTGATGAGAATATTGATCAATTGACAGTGGAACAAGAACAATATATTATTGGCTTAGCAAATCTAGCTGCGTTTCATGATCTAGGGATAATAGACAAAGATTTAAAAAGCAATTTGTGTAATTTTCAAAAATCCAGTGGGTTATATTCTAAATATAATAAATTAAACAATTATGAAAGATACATAAGTGGTTGGGATGAAGCATTTAATTCTAGTGATAATTCTGATGTTGCCTATTTGTCTCCAGAAATAAATAATTCAAATTTCCACCTCAAATTTTATACAGAAAAAAATGGAGAGAAAAATGCCATTGGTCTCGTAAAAGAAGGCGTTATTGATCACACAATTGAAGCCGCGCTTGAGTTTATTGAAAGATGGTATATCGATAATAAAGGAAAAGATGATGATTTTTTATATGATATGCACTTATATAATGCTGTAAATTTTATGGAGGAATATTGTGATGAATAGCAAACAATTAAAAACAATGTCTTTACTCTGGTTGATTGCCTATGTAATATATTGGTTATTTGTGATAATTTATGATCGAGATATAACCGATGATTCCTTAAAAGTAGGACTTTATTATTTATTAATTGTCATCTTATTATATGTACTTAATTTAATTCGATATAGATTGATTAAATGGGTTTTACTAATAGGTATTCTTGTCCCAATTGTATATCTAATGTATACGGACAATTCGGGTAATGATTTTACATTGACATATATTTTGCAGGGGATCGCACCTGCGAACCTACCATTGTTACCTGATAATATTTGGCAATACGTTAATCATAGTAGTTTTATAATTAGGCAATTGTATTTCTGTTTAATTTACTTATTATTTCCTCTTTTTTATTGGTACGGTTTATATTTGTTTTCAAAACGGATAATTAAAATCTTATATAAGATTAAGTAAACAGTGTAGTTACATTATATTTTATCACTATTAACCGACTAAAGTCGGGATTCATAAAATTCTCTTCTACAGCGCCCATTTATTGGGCGTTTGGTTTTTTATTTCAAATTAGACCCCA
>NZ_JBNGOY010000033.1:0-64012 GCF_050589805.1 Carboxylicivirga fragile
TAAAATGTTTCGCAAAATCAATTTACAACTTTGAGGGGAAACCTTTAGGGAGTACCCTCATTTTAAAAAATTAGTCGGTCACTAGTGATTGTTTTTATATAATAATCAAAAACAACAAGGAAACCAACTGCATTACTTTTGCCAAGGTATTTATTCTTAATATCAATAATATCAAAAGGTTTACCAATAGAAACAAGTTGATTATAAAAATCATTTAAGTCAGTGATAATTTTTTTAAGGCGTGTGTTGTAAGTCTTAGAAGAAGGAGTTTTCGAATCGATTTGTTGATTTATCTCATTCCAATCAAGCGGATCTATGCAAATTCCTGTTGACAATTCGACTCGTCTTTGATTCAATGTGACTCGGATGTACAAAGGACATGTACCGTCTTTTTTCACTTTGCTCTTCTTAATTGCATAATTTGTTATTAGTCTCATAATTAACAAGTTTTTTGATTGAAAATAGGTCTCGCTAACTTCTTCAAGTTAAGATGAGAAACTTTTACAACCAAGTTCAAATAATATCAATTTGAGTCAATTTGTATACTGGCAATCAGAGAGGTGCATTTTGCCGAGACCTATTTTATTTTTGAAACCATAGGTCTCGTTTTAGTCTCGTTTTTCTACTATTTCTTTGCTTTTTAATGAGTTTTCACAAAAATAAAAAAGCGCTTAAAACATTAGTTTTAAGCGCTTTTAGATCAATTTGATATATTGATCAGTACTCGAGGCGGGACTTGAACCCGCACGTCCAGATGGACACAAGATTTTAAGTCTTGCGTGTCTACCAATTCCACCACTCGAGCATCCTTGGAGCGAAAAACGGGATTCGAACCCGCGACCCCGACCTTGGCAAGGTCGTGCTCTACCACTGAGCTATTTTCGCGTTCAATACTTGCAATCATAAGCGCTTCGTGTAAGACTTATTTCCCGATTGCGGATGCAAATATAGACCTATTTTTGAAATCTCCAAAAGAAAAAAATACGATTTATTGAATATTTTTTACCCAACAAATCTATTTCACTCCTGTCCACCGCTTTATCTCATTTAATTTATTTAATGCTTCCACAGGAGTTAGGTTATTTACATCTATATTTAGTATTTCATCTCGAATTTGAGTCAGCACAGGATCGTCTAATTGGAAAAAACTTAACTGCATTCCTTCACGATTATTTGAAATATCGTCAATCGGTTTTGACAAATCCCCTCTTCGATTCGAGTTTTCTAATTCTCCCAGTATATCATTGGCCCTTTTCACCACGCTTTTGGGCATACCGGCCATACGCGCCACATGAATACCAAAACTATGGTTACTGCCTCCTGGAACAAGCTTACGCAGAAAAATCACCTTATTATCGACTTCCTTTACCGAGACATTATAATTCTTACAACGCTTATGCGTTTTCTCCATTTCGTTCAGCTCATGATAATGGGTTGCAAATAGCGTTTTGGCGCTTGCCCGCTTACTGTTATGAATGTGCTCAACAATGGACCAGGCAATGGAGATACCGTCGTAAGTACTAGTTCCACGTCCTAATTCATCGAACAACACCAAACTTCGTTTAGTTAAGTTATTCAAGATACTGGCCGCCTCGTTCATCTCAACCATAAAGGTTGATTCGCCCAAACTAATATTATCAGAAGCCCCAACGCGTGTAAAGATTTTATCCACCACCCCTATCGATGCTGATTCAGCTGGCACATAACAACCAATTTGCGCCATTAAAGTAATCAAGGCAGTTTGTCTTAGCAAAGCTGATTTACCTGCCATATTTGGCCCTGTTATGATGATTATTTGCTGTTTGTCATTATCCAGAAACACATCATTTGGCACATACTCTTCACCAATAGGCAATTGTTTCTCAATAACCGGATGACGACCTGCTTTTATATCAAGCTCCAAACCGTCGTGAATAACCGGCTGAACAAATTTAGAATCGATGGACAAAGTATTAAAAGCAGTCAAAACATCTATCTTGGCAAGCAAGTTGGCATTTAATTGAATGGCCGAAATAAATTCTGAAACAGCCAATACCAGTTCATTGTACAGCTTAGTTTCTATCCCTAATATTTTTTCTTCTGCCCCAAGAATTTTCGCTTCGTAATCCTTTAATTCTTCTGTAATATATCTTTCGGCGCTTACCAAGGTTTGTTTACGAATCCATTCTTCCGGCACTTTGTCCTTGTGTGTATTTCTAACTTCGATGTAGTAACCAAATACATTATTAAAGGCAATCTTGATGCTTGGAATATCCGTTTCTTCACCAAGACGCTGCTGCATATTGGCCAAATAATCTTTACCCGAAAATGCTATTTTGCGCAATTCATCCAGCTCTTCAGAAACCCCTTCGCTAATAACGCCTCCTTTCGAAATCAGCACTGGCGGTTCGCTCTGTATTTCGCCATGAATACGCTCACGAATGGTAATACAAGCATTAAGTTGATCACCAATATATTTCAAATGCTCGTTATCACTTGCCAAACAACCTTCCTTAATTGGATCAATGGCATATAAGGCCGTTTTTAATTGCAGTAATTCACGAGGTGTAATTCTGCCAGCAGCTACTTTTGCAACCAGTCGCTCCAAATCACCTATCGAATGAAGCGCTTCCGTAATAATATCCTTCAATTCAGGTTGCTTGAAAAAATGCTCAATCACACCCAAACGATCAACAATTGGTTTTACATCTTTCAATGGCAAAGCCAACCAACGTTTCAACATGCGCGAACCCATCGGACTTATGGTTCTATCAATCACATCAATTAATGATTTCCCTCCCTCATT
Source organism: Carboxylicivirga fragile (assembly GCF_050589805.1). Taxonomy (NCBI): domain Bacteria; kingdom Pseudomonadati; phylum Bacteroidota; class Bacteroidia; order Marinilabiliales; family Marinilabiliaceae; genus Carboxylicivirga; species Carboxylicivirga fragile. The sequence goes on from NZ_JBNGOY010000033.1 coordinate 2,786, forward strand.
TAACGAACCAAACAACTCAAGATTACGAATGGTAAACTTATCTAACCACACATATTTATCTTCGTCAATACGCCCAAGGCTAACAATGTGCTGAACTTTATGATGCTGGGTTAAATCGAGATAATGCATAATGGCACCAGCAGCAGTAATTCCGTAGCTCAGATTATGGACACCAAAACCCTTTAAGGAATTCGTCTCAAAATGCTTGAGCAAACGATCGTGTGCCGAATCAGGTGCAAAAGCCCAATCATCGTAGGCATATGTGTAAAATTTTGTTCCAAAAGCATCTTCAAAGATCTGGCGCTTGCCTTTTTCAAACAAAACTTCTTTTGGTTTGAAGTTGGTCAATAACTTCTCAACGTATTCGAACGAACCCTCCGAAGTTAAAAACTCACCAGTTGAAATATCCAAGAAAGCTACTCCAGCCACTTTTTTATCGAAATGAACACTCGCCAAAAAGTTATTTTCGCGATGCTCAAGTATATTATCATTAATTGCCACACCAGGTGTTACTAACTCCGTAACTCCTCGTTTGACAATTGTTTTTGTCATTTTAGGATCTTCCAGCTGATCACAAACAGCCACTCGCTCACCCGCTCGTACCAACTTTGGCAAATAAGTATCTAAGGCATGATGCGGAAAACCAGCCAACTCAACATACGAAGCCGCTCCATTGGCTCTACGTGTTAAAGTTATGCCTAATATCTCAGATGCCTTAATGGCGTCATCCGAGAATGTTTCATAAAAATCACCTACTCTAAATAGCAAAACAGCATCGGGATATTTTTCCTTAATGCTATAATATTGTTTCATCAATGGTGTTTGAACAACGCCTTTTTTTGCTTTTGCCAATGTATATCGTTTTTAACCTTCGTTCTAACTTAATTTATTCAAAACAAACAATTTCAAAAGGGATTATTCCAAATAGAAACCATTCAACTCAAACTCTGAAATGCAAAGATAAAAATATCAACAGGTCTTCGAAATGTTTCTTTACTTCACTTCAAATCCTATCAGAAACCATACTTTTCGTTAATCATCAATTTTTGATTTAGATCATTCTTTTGTATATTTAGACATACCTAAAAGAAAAATCTCTATGAATCAGTTTTTGAAAAATTTCGGAATTATCTTAATCATTATTGGCGTTGCCGTACTGGCTTTTTACACCATTAATAGCCCTGTAAGTAATACTCCATTGGTATTTGCCGGTATTTTAATGATTGGAGGAATCGCCGCTCACGTTATTCTTAACAAACTAATTAGTTAAAACATTTATGTCACAACAGGTCATTTGTACCTGTTGTGCATTTTATTGAATCACCTTCCCATATTGCCAAGATTGGTACCTGATCAATCTGAAAACAATAGTCTAAATCAGCTTCGTATCCTTTTTCTTTCAACACATTGTAATGGTAGCCACCAGATGCTATACTTATTAATTCTTGATGCGACACACTAGCCATTTGATGTAACATTAAAGCCGCATCGCTCAAATCGATATTATTGGAGATAGCCTTCAAACCCTCAATAATTTTACCAGCACATAAAGCATCCTCAATGGTAAACTTTCCATTGGTTCCTGAACAAACCAATACGACATCGTCTTTGCCATTCAAATATTTTACAAGGGCAGATAAATTTGAAAAAGCCCCAATTAAAAGCTCTTTGGCAGATAAAGAATTATTTATGGCAAGTGTTCCATTACTGGTAGTCATCACCAAGGTCTTTCCCTTAATGCCATGATGCATATATGAAAGCGGTGAATTTCCGAAATCGAAGCCAGATATGAGCTCTGCATTGCGCTCACCACCCAAAATTACATTACCCCCTCGTTTCAACTTCAATGCTATTGCCTCATCAGGAGTTAATACGGGTATAATATCCGACACACCAAATTTAAAGGCAGTTAACATCACAGATGTAGCTCGTAAAACATCAATTACCACTACCGTTTTACCTTGCACCTGTTCCTTCTCAACTTGCTGTGCCGTCAATACAACATCTATCTTCATCCTCGTAAAATATCTTAATTTACATTGTAATTTCTACGGTATAAAACTCTGAATCGCCAAAGTAAAAAAACGCCCGCAGAAGCCAAACCAACCAAATACCCAACCCAGATACCAAGCGGCCCCACATTAAACAAGAATGTTACAACATAACTAGACGGCACTGAAATTAACAAATAAGCTATTCCAGCTCCAATAACGGGAGCCACAACATCTTCCATTCCTCTTAATATGCCCAATGTAACCACTTGAATTCCATCAAATATCTGAAAGAGTCCGGCAATAAACATTAATCCAGCCGCAACTTTAATAACCTCAACATCATCAATAAATAAGGAGGGCAAGAAAAAGCGTAAAAGCAAGAATAAAATACCAGTTAATGTCATAAAGACAACGACTATATGCAAGGATGCAAAGGCCGTATTCTTTACTTCTGCAAAAAATTTCTTTCCTCGAAATATGCTCACTTTTATTGTTGTGGCTGAGGCCAAACCGGAGGACATCATATAGGTTATACTGGCCAAACTAAGAACAATCTGATGAGCCGCTAAACTAACCGCGCTGATCCACCCCATCATGATACTGCCAATACTAAATGCAAACACTTCTATAACAAACTGTAGACCAATAGGCAAACCTAAACTCCACATCTTCTTAAATGCTACCCAAGAAAAAGCATCATGATTTAATCCTCGAATCGTTTTATACAGCGACAACTTTGATGTTAAATAAGCAAAGGTCACAGCCATCATAACTCTTGAAACTAAAGTGCCAATACCAGCACCAACCAAGCCTAATTCAGGCGCACCAAAATGACCGTATATAAGAATGTAGTTTAGAATAACATTTAACACATTACCGCCAATGGTTATAACCATGGCTATTTTAGTATTACTAAGGCCTTCGGTAAATTGCTTATAAGCATTAAAAAGCTGAAATGGCAAAATTGAAAGAATTAGCAAAATATAGTATGGCTGTGCTTCTGTGGCCACATTTTCCTCTTGCCCCATATAGGGCATTAAAAAATAAATAGCTCCAGCCACCAAGGTAAGCAGAACACCAATAATTGCATTCGCAAATACCCCTTGCCTGAACCAGTATGCACACTTTTCTTTATCCCCACTACCAAAAGCCTTTCCAACCAAAGGCGTTAATGCAAACGATATTCCAACTCCGAAATAAAGCACATTAATGAAGATACTATTGGCAAAAGAAGCTGCTGCCAAAGGAGCTGTTCCCACCTGCCCCACCATCAGTGTATCAGCTAAGTTAACTAACATCTGACCAGCTTGGGCCAAAACAACTGGCGTAGCTAATTTAATATTAGGCCAATAATGTGCCGTATATCTATTGTGTAGGTTCATTTATTAAAAATTGAGCCACAAAACTACAAAGAATACAGCTATAAAAATCAGCTTCGCGTATGATGTTGAATCATTTCGTAGAAACGGCCTTTCTTTTCCAAAAGTTCATCATATGTGCCTGATTCTAAAATGTTGCCTTTTGAAAAAACATATAGATCGTCAGCTATGTCGATGGTACTTAATCGGTGTGCTACCATCACAACAGTCTTACCTTGCTCGCGAAGTTTTAATATTATATCTTTTACCTGCTGCTCGGTTCTATCATCTAAAAACGAGGTAGCTTCATCAAATACGTAGATTTCAGGATCGAGATACATAACTCTTGCAATTGCCAAACGTTGCCTCTGGCCACCCGATAACTGAATAGCATTTTCGCCAAGCCAAGTATATAAGCCCTCTGGCAAAGCATCAATGATATCATGTAAGTTTAAACGATCAATAATATCATTGAGTCGCTTCATGTTAGGCGAATAATCTCCCAAAGCAATGTTCTCAATAACATTACCCGCAAAAAGCTCAATGTTTTGAGGAACAACACCTACAACCTTTCTTAGTTGCGATAGTGGTACATAGCCCAAATCAACACTCCCAATTGTAATGCGACCAGAAGAAATAGGATATAAACCTTGTAATAAATAGCCAATGGTTGATTTTCCTGAACCGCTATCACCAAGCAATGCTGTAATACTGCCCTGTTTTATTACGAACGACAGATCCTTAAAAAGATCCTGTTCGAGTGTATACGAAAAGTCAACAGATTTAAAGGACACATCACCCTTTAGTATTAAAGCTTCGGTATTATCACCATCTGCTTCATGCTCACTCTTAAGATCCAATATTTCGAACAAACGATCCGAAGCAATCAATGCACCTTGCACCGTTTTATTCATGCCTAATAAACGCGCAATTGGGCCAGTAAAAAAGCTCGTGATTGCGAAAAAAGACATTAATTCACCTGGGGTTAATTTATTTTCGATTACAATGCCTGCGCCGATCCACAAAACAACAATGGTTAATAATCGATTTATCGTCAACATGGAAGAACCAGATAGAATATCAATTTTACCCGAACGATAAACTTCCTCCAGAACATTCATTAAACGATCCTCAGACTGCTCGGTAAAATACTTCTCTGCTCCCATTTGCTTAATGGTTCTACTAGCTCTAAGCGATTCCACCAATTGTATTTCAAGCTCGGCGGTTTTCTCCATTTTTTTTCGCTCAACCTTTCGGTTAACTCTATTGGTAACAAGAAAAACCAAAAGGTAAACAGGAATAACCAAACTTGTAAGTATAGCTAAATGCCAATTAACAACAAACATTACAAGAAAGGCAATCAGAACAATCAACACATCAACAACAGCCTCAACGGCAACTTGATTAATGAAATTCCGAATTTTAATAGCATCATTTACCCTTGAAATTAATTCTCCCACACGCATGCTGTCGAAAAAACGCTGAGGAAGCTTCATCAAATGCTCATAATAACTTGTTATTAAAGTTGTATCAATATTCTGACCAACTCGCAATACAAACCACGATTGCAGCATTCCAAGAACAACCTGAAATAAAACCAAGGCAACCATGATAACCCCCATTAAATTAAGAAGATTTTTGTTGTGTCCTACCAATACAAAATCAGTAATTTTCTGGATATAAATGGCTGTAGACACTCCAATAATTGAAAACGCCAATGCTCCAAAACCAGATTGCACAAAAACATGTCGATGTGGACGAACCAATGAATATAAGCGACGAGTAAGTCCCACTTTTTCATTACCTGCTGTAAAATTCAATGATGGAATCATAAGGATCGCTACACCTGTCCATTTTTCCTTGAAATCTGTCAAGCTAAGATGCAGCATCTTCCCCTCGGCTGGATCCATAACCTTAACAGCTCTCTTTCCAATTTTATATACAACTACAAAGTGATGTTGCCCATTTGATAGCTTTAGGTGAGCAATGGCAGGCAGCGGTATTTCAAAAAGTTCATCTGAGGTAATTTCAATTCCTTTGGCATCAAAGCCTAATTTCTCTGCTGCATGAATTAAACCATAGGCACTTGTCCCAATTCGATTAGTACCTGCTAATTGACGTATTTTCCAAACAGGTAATTTCAAACGATAATACCGGGCTATGGATGCCAAACAAGCTGCTCCACAATCCGTTTTGTCAAATTGTTGCACATTAAAACTCATGAAGCAGTTTTTGATTTTATTATTTTAGGATTTAGCCAATCATCTAGATTATCAAATATTAACTGAAACAAAGTACGCCTTGTAACCACAAAACGCCCAGTCAAGCTCATACCTTTTTTTACTTTCCCCTCCAGCCCATTACTTAATTTTAAATAAGATTCTGTCATTCTACTTCTTACAACATAAACGTAAACATCATTAACCTTAGTAACATCTTGCGCAATCTCAATGACCTCACCCATCATTAAACCCCATTGGTTATAATTAAAGGCATCAATCTGAAATCTAACTTCCATACCTTCATTAATTAATCCAATATCTGAAGAAGGTACGTAACTCTCAACTATTAGGTCATCCTCTGGGGATAAGTATGCGATGATATCATTTTCATTTACAAAACTTCCAATTGCCACTCCATTAAAGTCAATAATATGCCCATTATAAGGTGCGATTATGCAATGTTGCTGTTTTTCCTGCTGCAGTATTTTAAGGCGTGTAAGCACATCTTGACTCGAAACTGTATAGTTTCTTTTTTGCATTTCCCATTCTGCCTTAAGCTGTGAATCAAATGCCTTTAGCTCATCTTCCGATTCTTTTAAGTTAAAAGAATCCTCCTGCAATATAACTTCGGCCACCACCCCTTGCTCAAACAATAACTTTGTTCGATCAAAATCAACACGCAGCTTATTTATTTTACGTTGTAACTTGTTCGAATTAGCTTTAAAGTCAATATATTCCTTCTGATATAGCTTAGAACGAATTTGCTTATCTGCGCCAGGCCTTACCAGCTCCTCAATATCACGAATATATGTAGTATATAAATCTAATTGCTCTTGCTTTATACTTAGCTCACTTTCCAAACCACTTTGATCAAAAACAAGAAGTGTATCTTTTGCATTCACATACAAGTTCTCAGAGATTCTAACTTGTAAAACCTTTGCGGTAATAGGTACAGCTATCGGACTAATTTTATTAAATGTTTTAACCAGTCCTCTACTTTGAACGGTAACATCAACTTTAATAATAGCTAAGGATATAAATGAAACAAAGAATAAAAAAAGAAGTATCCAATACAATAAACTACCCCTGTAATGATAGTTTGAATAAGACACATGCTTACGGAAATTTAACTGCGGTATTTTAGTTTTGGGCATAGTGGTGTTTCAAAGCGCAATGAAATTACAACTTTTATATGAAACTGCCATGCGGAAGAATATTTCAAAAAGAAAGGGTGTTCTATGATAAAAAAAATAATTGTAGATAAACTAATCCTTTATCCACTTCAAACCATCTTTAAAATGGCCAAGATTGATGTATTCAAAAGAGGTTTCATCTTTAGAATAGGTAATTTGAGCCCCTAAAGATTTCATCATATCTAAATAAAAATAAAGCATACGAACCGACATGGATAATTTACCAGCCAGTTGTATTGGAGAACCTGTGCGTTTAAATCGGATTTCTTTATCAATCCAATCGATCGTTCGATTTATTTCAGTTATAGCCATATCACAAAATTTACCCGATTAATAAAAGTAGGAAAGAGAAGAAGAGGAGATTAAGAATCGGGAATCTTGGGGGCTCCTGCTTCTTCTTTTCACTAACAGCGGTACCTACGTTAAGATACCATTTCTGAATTGAGATATTTTCTAGCTCGTGCCTTAGCACCTATATCTTTATATTGAATCTGACTCGTCCAAAGTCCTTTTCAATTAAATGGATACTTATTAAATCTTAACCTTATTACTTTCATCTTTAGCAATTCCATCTCCACCTACAATCTTTTTTAAAAAATCGCTTTGTTTTGCGTCAAACTTGTTAAATTGATTGCGTTTTTTAATATTGTACTTGATTGCTTTCATCACACATTGTTTTAATTAGTTTACATGGGTTAATTGCAAAAAGATAGAATCGTAACACCTTTTTTTAATTTATTTTTAATTTATTTTTAAACTCATGCTTCAAATAAGGTTCATCATATTGATTATCTTGATATTAACCCTACCTAAAAACAATTCCGCACAAACAACTATCACTAACATAATAATAATTAAGAACGAATTCAACTCCCATTCTTACGAATCAGTTATTCAAAAAGGAAACGATTATTTTATAAGTAAGAACAAAACATTACTAGAGGATGAGGAATTACACGCGCTTGCCTGTGTTTTAAAATCATTCAACTATACAGAAAGAGCTAAAGAAGCTACAGATTTTCTAACCATTATAGAACAAAAACAAAAATCCGTTTTATTTGATAACTACATCCAACTCTATAAAGGCTCTTTTTATATCATATTAAATAAGAGAGAAGAGGCTATATCACTACTAGAAGATCTACTAAAAACAGGAGTTAAAGAATTCCTTGTAGACAGTGTTTTGACTAAAATCTACTCCAACCTTGGAACTATTCATAGTATTAATAAGGAGCACAAGAGTGCACTCGATTATTTTGAACAAGCATTCAATATTGACAAGAGATTACTTATTAAAACCGGAGATTATGAAAATTTTAATACAGGTGCAGCCAGTTACTTACAAAAATTGGGTAATGTATACTGTCAATATGAAAAGGTAATTGAGCAATATCATGAAATCTTTGCCTACCCTTTTAATCATGACATTGAAACCCATAATTATTATCTTTTCGCCACCTACATAACTGTCTGTAGTTATATAGGCAATGATGCTGATTTTGAGAAATACACTAATCGTCTCGAAAAATTTTACTTAGAACAATCACCAAACCTAAAGAGCGATCTGGCCTTCTTATATTTTAAAAAAGGAGATTATTTATTTATTCAAAAAAAATATACCGAAGCAAACTCCTACTATAAAAAAGCTATTTCACTTATGGTAGCAGAAGAATCCTACCATAACAAACGACCTAATTCTTTTAAATTATTGGCAATAAGCAACCTAAAACTTGGAAAAGAAAAATTGTCAATTTATTACGCCAAAGAAGCAATTAAAGAAAGTAAAATTCGTAATGGCAAACGAACCCATGAGTATTATGCAATTGCTGCACAGGTCAACGCATTTTTTAATAAACCAAGGATTGCCTTGGCTTATTTAGATTCTGCAATAATCTATAGGGATCATTTTACCAATTCTAAATACAAAAGTGATAAAAGATTTGAAGAACAATTAGCAAAGGTAAATATACACTTAAAGAATTATTCAAAAGCACTTTATCACTTCGAAGAACTAAATGAAATTTTAAACCATGATGCCAATTATGGACAGTTTGAGTTCTGGGAAAACAAAAATAACATTGCTCATTGCTACATTGGCATGGAGCAGTATGAAACAGCTATTTTACTTATAAAAGAATTACATGATGAAATCATTTCCCAATTTCAAAAAGATATCGAAACCAATCCTCAATCACACATCGCACGTTTATTTCGTCGAGCAAACTTAAATTTATCCAAAGCACTTTATCTATATTATAAAAAAACACAGAAGAAAGACGATCTGGAAGAAGCATATAAACACTTATCACAAGCCAATCAATCCATTGATTATTTACGTTCTCAACTAAATTTTGATAGTGACCAGATGGCTACAGGTGAATCATATGCCGAATACATTGAACTTGGAATGAAAATAAACAGTGACTTATATGCATTAACAAAAGACAAGACTTACTTAGAGTCAAGTTATGAATTTGTACAAAAAGGCAAATCGTACTCTCTTCTAATAGGCGTTAATGATAAACAATGGAAAATTAACGCTGGCCTACCAGCCGAACTAATCAAAGACGAAGGTTTCTTTAAAGGTCGGGTGCAATTTTATCAAAATGAATATGAAACGGAGAAATTTAGTTCGGAACCACGAGAAGATATTCTTAGTCACCTGGATGAACGCATGAGTTTTTATATGCAAAAGATGGATAGCATTAATGCAATTATCAAAACTAATTATCCCAGGTATTTCCAACTAAAATATGCCCCACAATACGCATCTATTGAAGACATCCAAAAACGACTTGGGGGCAACCATGTTCTATTGGACTATTACCTACTAAAAAATCAAATCCATACATACACTATAATACCCAATACTTTTCATCACCATATTTCCGAAGTTGACAGCAGCTTTCACCAAAACTTAAATCTTGTTATCAACGAAGTGGCTTCACCATTTATTGCAGCAGGAAATACGATACAACGAATACAAGAATTTGCCAAGGCATCACATCAACTCTACCATGCACTTTTTGAAAATAATCCTGTGGATTTAAAAAACAAAAACCTAATAGTTGTTCCACATCAAGAGTTGGCTTATTTACCTTTTGAAACTTTACTCACCAAAGATGTGTCAGAAGCTAAACCAGATTTTAGACGTTATCCTTGGTTATTGAATGAAAACACAATCTCTTATACTTATAATGCCTCATTGCTTCCTAAGCATTCAGAAAAAGCTATTACTTTTAATAAAGTTACGTCCTTCGCGCCTAAATACACAGGAAGTACTTCGCAACCTGATTCCATTTTAATAGCCATAAGAAGCACTTTAAACAATTTTTTAATGCCATTAAATGCAGCTCAGGAGGAAATACAAAACATTGACAAATTATTCAGGTCAGAAGTATACAATAACGAACAAGCAACAAAAGCTAATTTTTTAAATACCATTGACGAGAACAATGTGCTTCACTTGGCAATGCACTCTCTCAATGATGAAGTGCAACCTTTAAATTCTCAACTCGTTTTTTCAGCGAACAACGACACATCGGATGTATTAAAGGCATTTGAAATATACAACTACAACATAGAGTCACCAATGGTTGTACTAAGTGCCTGTAATACCGGGCGAGGCAAGAAGAAATCTGGAGAAGGACTTATTAGTTTGGCAAGGGCCTTTACATTTTCGGGTGTTCAAACTCAAATAATGACTTTATGGCCTGTACATGATAAATCAGGAGCCACCTTAACCGAACTCTTTTATAAAAACCTCAAGAATGATAACTTCAAGGATGTGGCCATGCAAAAAGCCAAACAAGATTTTATTGCTAACTCCGATGGTATTAGATCTCATCCATACTACTGGGCAAACTACGTAGTTTCGGGCAATACCAGTCCAATAAAGCAAGGCTCACATCTCATATGGTATTTATTAGCGAGTATCGGATTAATAAGCTTAATCACTGTTCTTTTAATTAAACTAAAAAAGCGCCATTGAAAAGAAATTCAATGACGCTCGACTCTTATTCTTATCTTCTATTATAAATCTAATTTCTTTAGTATTTCGGATGCTTTTGCTGAATATTGGTTATTACCTTTAACAACTTCATTCAATAACACCTCTGCCTTACTCTCATCATTATCTTTCAAATAACACAAGGCTAAATACCAGTTAATTTGATCGGAGTAGAATATTGCATCATTATTAATGCCATTTAATATCCCTTTGGCTTTGTCAAAATCACCCATCTCCATGTAACACAAAGCACTGAAAAAACCTGACAATTCAATATTTTCACGTTCTAGCCTTTCGAATTCACTTAATGCCAATGCCATATTACCATTCTGGTAAAAACCAATTGCCTTATCCAATTGATTAAAATGACCTTCACCGCGAACAACCATATCCGTTCCATAAGGCTCATAATATTCGCTAAATGCGTAACTACCCGAGTATTCTGAATTTTGGAAAAGCCCCAACAAACTAGCCAAACCCAACACCACCACAACTGAAGCCGCTGCCATCCATACTCCCGGATGTATTCGATGCCTCTTATCTTGTTCCTCTACAAATTCTTGACTAATATCTTTTAACTGCTGCCTGAAATCCATAGTATCATCGTCGCCATTCTCAATAGCAAACAATACTTCCTGCTGAAGTCTGATATCCTCAAGCAATTGTTCGTTATTATCAACATCAGCCTTAAGCTCATCTCTCTCGTCCTTGCTTAAGTCACCGGAAAACAACTCCAATATTTTATCGTTATAATCCATATTTCAATTCTTTAAATTGTGGATCAGCCTTTATCATCTCTATTAATTTCTTGTTACACATCGATCGGCGATTTTTCATGTATTGAACTGAACTAAATGCCAATTCAGATGTGATATCTTCATTTGAGAAACCAATTGAAACGAGGCGTAGTACATCCTGACAAACCTTTGTAATTTTCTTAAAATATTTCAAATAAAGCAAACGTCTTTTTTCGTAAAGCTTCTTTTCTTCAATTCCATCAGCCTCAATCAATACATTGTCACCAATACCATTTAGTATTTTTTGCTCACTCTTGCGCTTGCGTAGCTCATTCAACCATAAATTTTTACATATAGAATAAAAGTAAGTGCTGAATGCGCAAGTTAATTGAGGTTTCTCTGTTTTTGAATAAATAGCAACAAAGGCCTCATGAATTATATTCATGGCCTCATCCTTATTTCCACTGTTATCAGACACAAAGCTTTGAATAGGTCCCCAAACCATATTCATGATGTGTTTTATAATCTTTCCTTCACGATTATACACCCCTTCTAACAATTCGTTATCTGTATAACGCTCTTTCTTCATCACTAATCGATTTTACGTCCAAAATAACAAAAAATATATGTTAAACCAAATTCTTTTACAAATCTAAAAATTCAAATAAAATTCTTTCATTAGATTTTTAAAATCATCGGAATAAGCATGTCTTCCTTTGTCTTCAACAATTATGGTCCTTTCTTGCAAAGGCTTACCCTCACCCTTACAGAACTCCAACAACACTCTGGCAATTGGCTTCTTAGGTGTAGGTTTTACGTTTAATTTTCGAATAAGGTTATAGTTATAAGGATTTATTTGTTCCAAAAACTCTAATTCAAGATCAGCAGGTATAATAACGGCCAGTCTACCATTCGGACATGACAATTTATGCGCACAAGAAATTAATTGGTTAAATGGCAAAGCATCATTATGCCTTGCTAAATTTCGATTATCATTACTTGACTTAAGACTACTTTTAAAAAAAGGTGGATTACAAATGATTAAATCAAATTGTTTAGTGCTGCTTTTGGCATAGGCTTGCAAAGTGATATTATCAACCGATAAGCGAGATTCCCAAGGCGATAATTTGAAATTTTCATCCGCTTGCTGAACGGCTCCAGGTTCAATATCAATGGCTGAAACTTTAGCGTTCTGATTCCTTTGTGCCAACATCAATGCAAGCAAACCAGTTCCTGTACCAACATCAAGTATCTCTTCACAATTATCGACACTGACCCATGAACCCAAAAGCACACCATCGGTACCTACTTTCATGGCAGCCTTATCTTGATTTACTAAAAATTGTTTGAACTGAAAATAACTATTCGCCATACCTAAAATTTCTCATCAACACCTAAACCAAACAGGGCGAAATCATATTTCACCGGATCATTTATATCCAATTTCCGCAGAGTACGCATTACTTCATCCACAGCTTTTATATCGTTTTGCTTTCTATTTAAAATAGCAAGCTTACGAGTTACATTACCAGTATGAACATCCAATGGAAGTAACAAATCAGCTGGTGAAATACCTTTCCACAAACCAAAATCCACCCCTTTACTATCGCAACGCACCATCCATCTCAAATACATGTTTAATCGTTTCGCAGAGGCTCCTTTCTCGATATTGGCAACATGCTTAAAAGTCCTTTTTTCGGGATTGAAGCCCATAAAACAACTTCTAAACTGAATCAATGATTGTTTAATTCCTCCTTGAAGATAAGCTTGTGTAAATACTTTCTCTAAGCCACCATGATTGCTATATATTTCTTTCAAGGCACGAAGGAAATACAAGCAGTCAGCGGAAGAAAATGTGCGATAATAAAAACTTGCAAATCGATCCCAATCGCATTCATCAGCTTCCGTTAAAAATTGGTAGGGTTGATGCTCCAATAATTCCATTAATTTACATGCACTCTTCAATATTTGATCCCTTCGACCCCATGCAATTGTAGCGGTAAGAAAACCTGCGATTTCAATATCCTCTTTTACAGAGAAGCGATGCGGAATTTGAATCGGATCACTATCGATGAAATTTGGATTATTATACTTGTCCACCTTTTCATCAAGAAATAATTTTAATTCATCGATGTGCATGGTCTAATTACTAATTAAACCATCTTTAATTTCAATCACACGATCACACATCTCAGCTAAGTGATAGTCATGGGTTACCACAACAAAAGTATGATTAAACTCTGAACGCAGATCAAAAAATAATTTTTGCAATTCTTCCTGATTATGAGAATCAAGATTTCCCGAAGGCTCATCAGCGAATACAACGGCTGGTTCATTTACCAAAGCACGAGCTACGGCAACCCTTTGTTTCTCTCCACCACTTAATTCAGCCGGTTTATGCTCCAAACGATGATTGAGACTTAAAAATGAAAGTAATTCTTTCGCTTTCTTTTCAGCTTTCTTACGAGAATCGCCACGAATTAAAGAAGGTAAAATAGCATTCTCTAAGGCCGTAAATTCGGGTAATAATTGATGAAACTGAAATACGAAACCAATTTTTGTATTTCTGAATTGTGACAATTGTTTCTCATTCATCGCCAGCACATCACTACCATCAATGCTTATCTGACCAGAGCTGGGTTTATCTAGGGTTCCTAACAACTGCAATAAGGTAGTTTTTCCTGCTCCACTTGCCCCAACAATCGATACAACTTCACCGGCATCAATACTTAGATCAACTCCCTTAAGTACTTCCAGATTGCCATAACTCTTTCGTATATCAGTACAAGTAACCATAAATTAAATAAATAAGATATAAATATAAGTGACGTAGAGCAATAATAACATGACACCCTTCCAGCGCGAAATAACACCCTTTGAAAGTGGCAACAACAAAACTAGTAACAAAATGGCTATACCAACCATCCAACTATAATCGACTTTTATAAGCTCATTACTTACAGAAATTGGCTTAATAACAGATGTTAACCCTAATACAGCCCAAATATTAAAGATATTTGATCCAATAATATTACCAATAGAAATATCTGATTCCTTTTTAATAGCAGCTATTAACGAAGTTGCTAATTCAGGTACACTCGTTCCAAAAGCAACAACAGTAAGTCCAACAACTCGTTCACTAATACCAAAGTTGATAGCCAAATCTTTTGCACCTCGGATTAACCAGTCGGCACCAAAATACAAACCAATGGTAGATAGCAAAAAGAAACCGAAAGCCTTTAATAAACTAATATCGGGCTTCTGAATTTCTTCAGTATTTTCCTTTGTTTCCTTCCGGCTTTTCCACACCGAGAATAACAAATAAGAGCTTAATAAGACAAGAAATATAACACCTTCGACAAAGGACACCTTGTTATTTATACTCGCAATATAAAGGCCCACAGAAGCAACCATCATGACCAGCCAGTCAATCCAAACCGCTTTACGCTTCACTTTAACGGGGAAAACAATGGAAACAAGCCCAAGCACCAATGCTATATTAGCAATATTTGATCCAACCACATTTCCTATTGAAATATCAGAAGAATCACTAAAAACAGCTTTTAAGCTGACTAACAATTCGGGTGCTGAGGTACCAAAAGCAACAACGGTTACACCTATTACCAAGGTAGAAACATTAAAGTGACGTGCTAAATTAACACTTGCTTTAACCAACCAATCGCCACTAAAAAAAAGTATTACAAAACCAGCAATCAATAATAAAAAGGACATTTACGACAGTTTTAATCTTCAATTATATCTTCTCTTGAAATCGGACCGTCACCTTCAACTTTTTTATCATCTGCAGCTTCAGTTTTATTTTGCTTTTTGGTACTCGTTACTTCTGGTTTAGAATCATCATGCTCTTCGCCTTCATCTAACTTATATGGATCGTAATCATCGCCCAGTTCTGTATTAACCGTTTCCTTAGCCGATTCGATTTCCTTATTCACATAACTACGCGTTTCAGCAACATCTTTCTTTATATCGCTGGTATGCTCATTAAATTCACGCTTAATTTCATCAGAAGCCCTACGAAACTCATTCATTCCTTTACCTAATACACGAGCAATATCGGGTATACTCTTAGCTCCAAATAATAGCAATACAACTATGATTACGATAATAAATTCGCCACCTGATGGAAGAAATAATAAAGTCATACTTTTTCTTTTGATTGATCAAAGATAATAAAATAGAACGTCATCGCTAAAAAAAAGAAAAGCCCCAAGGCGAACCTTGGAGCTTTCTCTCTTAGTATATTTACTTATTTCTTTTTATTACGATTTAAGAAGAAATGTGAAACTGGTGTTGCGATAAATAATGATGAGTAAGTACCAACTACAATACCAATCATTAGTGCAAATACAAATCCGCGAATTGCCTCACCTCCAAACAAGAAGATAACCAACAATACTATAAATGTTGTTAACGATGTATTTACTGTACGACTAACCGTTGAGTTAAGAGCCGCATCAACAACATCACCTTGTTCGCGCTTAGGATAAAGACCAAAATACTCACGAATACGGTCAAACACAACTACCGTATCATTTATTGAGTAACCAATAACTGTAAGTATAGCTGCTATAAATGCCTGATCTATCTCCATTGAGAAAGGCATGATTGAATAAGTTATTGAGAAAATTCCCAATACAATCAGAACATCATGAACTAATGCTACCAAAGCACCTAGTCCAAATTGCCAATTACGGAAACGCATGATGATGTATAGGAATATTACAACCAAACTAAAGAAGATAGCATAACCTGCTTTTTCCTTAATATCACTTGCAATGGTTGGACCAACCTTTTGCGAACTCATTCTATGGTTTGACAAGAATTGCTCTTGTGTAACTCCAGCTTTAAGGTACGATTGCAAACCTTCGTAAAGCTTACCTTCTACCAAGTTATCTGTATCCTCATTGTTTACATCAACCATGTAATTGGTAGCAATGCGAACCTGGTTTCCTTCGTTACCAAACTGCTTCACCTCTACATTAGCTTCGTCAAATGCAGCTACTAATGATTTTTGAACATCAACAGATGATACATTCTCATCAAAACGAACTACAAAAGTACGTCCTCCTGAAAAGTCGATACCTAATTTTAACCCACGCGTTGCTAATGACCCAGCAGCAACAATAAGTAACACACCAGAAATTACGAAGAAAAGCTTTCTCTTTTCTAAGAAACGAATGTGTAGGTTCTTATATAAATTACGAGTAACGCTTGTATCAAATACTAATTTACGATCCTTACTCAACATCTGCTCTAGGATAAGACGTGTAATAAAGATAGCCGAGAAGAATGATGTAGCAATACCAATCATCAATGTTGTAGCAAAACCTTTAATTGGCCCTGTTCCGAATAAGAATAAGATTAATCCAGTTAAGAAAGTTGTTACGTTGGCATCAATAATGGCAGAATAAGCATTCTTATAACCATCCTGAATAGCTAAACGTACACCCTTACCAGATTTCAGCTCTTCCTTGATACGTTCATATATCAGTACGTTGGCATCAACCGACATACCGATTGTAAGCACAATACCGGCAATACCAGGTAATGTTAATACAGCTCCAAACGAAGCCAGAACACCCATGATGAAGAACATATTGGCAACCAAAGCAAAATCGGCAATCCAACCTGCACGGTAACCGTAGTATAATAACATATAAATAAGCACTACAATAAATGCCCAGATAAACGAACTTAAACCGCTATCAACAGCTTCTTGACCAAGAGATGGTCCAACAACAGTATCCTCAACAATACGAGCAGGAGCAGGTAATTTACCCGACTTCAAAATATTTGCTAAATCCTGAGACTCTTGTGGTGTAAAATTTCCTGTAATCTGGCTGCTACCTCCGTCAATTTTAGTATTAACAGTTGGGTAACTCTTAACATATCCATCTAAAACAATCGCTATACTACGACCAATGTTGGCTGCTGTTAAACGCGACCAGGTTTTAGAACCTTCAGCATTCATACTCATGCTAACCTCAAACTCACCTCGCTGGTTGGTTTGACTACGAGCAGAAGTAATAACATCACCTTCCAAAGGAGGACGGCCATCGAAAGTACTTACTTTTATAGCTACTAACTGGAACGCTCTTTCCTTTTCATTAATCTCCTCACCGAAACGAGCAACTAAACGATCCTTTTCAACCGGCTTATCCATCCAGTAAAAACGAACATCATTTGGAAATAAACTACGAATATTAGGATTTGCTATATAAGCGTTTACCTTAGCTGTGTCTCTTGATAATGCCATACCAACAATTGGACCTGGCTGCTGTGGGTGATTTGGCAGCAGAAATGAGAATAATGATTTAGCACCTGCATCTAAAGTATCAACAGATAAACTATCACTTTCTAATTGCCCCAACAAAGATAAGTCTTCAGCACCAGCTTCAGGCTTCTCTTCCGCTACTTCTTCCGAAGCAACAACAGCCTTTTTAGCTTCCTCTAACTCACGAACCTTAGCATCAGCTTGCATTAAGTTCTCGAATAATTCTGAGTTTTCATAGGTTTCCCAAAACTCAAGACTTGCTGTTCCTTGCAATAGCTTACGAACACGCTGCGGATCAGTAACACCTGGTAGTTCAACCAATACACGACCAGCTTTTTCTAATTTCTGGATATTAGGTTGGGTTACACCAAAACGGTCGATACGAGTACGAAGAATATTAAATGCATTATCAATCGCACTTGATGATTCTTCACGGATAACATCAAGAACTTCGGCATTTGTCGAGTTATAACTCACGCGCTCTTTTAGCTCAACGGTATTGAATATGGTTGACAATTGCGCATTTGGATCTATTTTTTCGAAAGCTTCACCAAATAAAGTAATGAAGTCGCTAGATGTATTTTTTTCACCTTCTTCGGCAGCTTTAAGCGCCTTAATGAAAGTTTCGTCGGTATTGTAGTTTGATAAAGCACGCACGATATCGGCAACTTTAACCTCTAATATAAGGTTCATACCACCTTTAAGGTCAAGTCCAAAATTTATCTCACGTTCTTTACACTCTTGATAAGAATAGTCTCTTAAGCCCCATAGAAAACTGTAAACAGTTTCATTTTTCATTGAGTCAAGATAGGTAAACTCAATATTTGAGTTACCATTGGCTATTTCTTTAGCCTCTGCTTCTACACCGCGTGTCTTAAAAGTAAAAAATAGTTGATATAAGCTGACTAAAGCCAATAAAATGGCAAAAAGTCTTATTGCTCCTTTGTTCTGCATTTGTTAGTAATTTTATATTATAAGTTTTGACACTTCACGTTACAATCGCGCAAATATATTGATTTTTTTGATATCCTCTATTCAATTATAGGAGCTAAATTAAAGCGAACACTATCATCATGAAAATCAGACAGTATTATTCTGGTTAAATTGATAAAATAAAGGAAACACAAAGATAGTAACGATTAATTAGGACTCAATCGGTCCATTGGACGCCATTTGGTAGGTCTGATAAAAAACAGAAATAAAGGCCAAACCAAGAACAGGAAGTGCCAACAATGGGAAATAATACAAATGAATAAAACTATAATATGAGTAACTTGCAATCCATGCTTTCAAGGCAATAAAAGCAGGTATAAATGCAATTACAACTCCCACAAAAACATAAACACTAAAGGCCGATAATACTTGCAGAATAACCGACTGCCTTGGGGCGCCCAGCAGTTTTTTAATGCCAATTGGTCTAGCTTTATACTCCATCATAAACGTAGCTAAAGCCACAATACCCATTATGGTCATGAATAAGGCTAAAATGGCAAAGACTGAAATTATTTTCACAATCCGCTTATCCTCATCATAAAGCTTATCTAAGCGCGATTTCATCATTGACCACACAAAAGGATCTCCATCCGAATGCTTGCTCCAAACATCTTCTATTTTACCTAAATCGGAGTTTGTATAATCATCATCAAGCTTCACCAAGATATAGTCAAAGCGCATTTTCTTACCTAACAACACCAAAGCTAATGGCCTTATATCTGCATAGTACGATTCGAAATGAAAATCTTTAACCACACCAACAACACTAAGTGCCCAATTCTTATTCCCCAATACCTCTATTGTTTGATTCAATGGCTTTTTGAGCGCATACTCTTCTACGGCAGTGGAATTAATGATTATTCCTAATGAATCATTCTTCTTATCAAAGAAACGACCATTCTTAAGCGTTACATTAAGTAATTCTAAATAATCCTCCTCTACATAATTTAAAGGCACCATAACCACTTTCTCTCCACCACCTGACTCTATCTTAAAGGTTCCATGAAAGTAATCATCCCCAGGCATGCTGCTACAAGCACTAACCAACTCAACTCCCGACAGCTGATTTACCTCCTCCTTAAATAAATCAAACTTTTCACCAACCGCATTACCTCGCTCAATAACCATTACTTTATCATAGGCAAAGCCAGGATCGTTATTTTTCACAAATTGAATTTGCCACCACATACCAGCTACAACAATTAACAAAAACATACTAACTGCAACCTGACAGCAAACCAATAGACCGCGAATTGTGATACCAATTTTTTTCACTTGATAATTTCCTACCATCACCTGCTCAGGCTTTAATCCGGCATAAAACATCGCAGGAAAACTACCGGATAAAATTCCGACTACAACAACAAGCAACAACACCCAGAAGAAATCTAACCAACCACTTAAAAGTGAAAACTCAAGATTAAGGTGAAAATAACTATTTAAAAATGGCAGCAAAAGCTCTAGCAATACCAATCCAAAGAAAGTGGCTCCAAAACTATAAACAACTGCTTCAGTTAGAAATTGAAATCCTAATTGACGGCGTGTTGCACCAATCAACTGACGCACACCAACTTCTTTGAAACGCCGATGCGACTTAGCCGTTGTTAGATTTATGAAATTAACACAGGTTGTAAGCAATATAAAAACCGCTATAAAAACAAAAAGCTTAACGTAAATAGGTTTAGAATTAACAGACAATTCGCCACTGAGGTGCGATGATAAATGAATGCTCGTAACAGCTTGCAGATAAAAATTCAATTCTATTTCATCAATGTCTATTTCCGAATTTAACATACCCGCAACTTGCTCTTGCAAGGCAAGTTCTTTATCCTGATTCAGCTTAACTTCATATTTGCCACTATCATAGCCTTCTTTCAACTTTACATAGGTATATCCATTGAGATACAACCAATCTGATTTCCAATTCTTAACATAGGCACTATCGCCCTTCTTCAACAAAATATTATCAATGGTTGAAATTGATGCCGCAAAACTAAAATTGAAATGAGTAGACGAAGGAAGATCCTCACAAACACCTGTTATAACATAATCAATGCCGGCTCTATTTATAGTTTGCCCCATTGCTTTAACATCACCAAAATATTTTCGTGCAACTTTTTTGGTCAGCACAATAGACTCCGGTTCAACTAAAGCTGTTTTTGAATCTCCCTCAATAAATGGAACATCAAATACCTGAAAAAAATTAAAAGGAACAAAACGAAACTCGTCTTCATTAAATTGTTTAGCTCCATTACTAACAACATTGTTAGCTCCAGGAATCATAAAAACGACCTCTTCCACTTCATCATATTTGCTAACAAATGAAGCCAGAGGCATAGGGCTAGAGGCACTATTAATAAAATTATTGCCCAACACCCCTTTGGTTGTATACCTATATATCCGCTGACTATCTGAGAAAGATTTATCAAAATTCAATTCATATTTTACCAGCAACAACACAAACAAACTCATAGTAACACCAATAGCCAAGCCCAAAACATTTAGCAAAGAATACATCCCCTGCTTTTTTATGTTTCGAATTGCAACTTTTATATGGTGCTTAATCATCATGTTTTATAAATCCCCTTTAATGCTATCAGTAATAATATGCCCATCATACAACTGCACTACCCTCTGAGTTTTTTGCGCTTCATAAGCTGAGTGAGTAGCCATAACGATAGTCGTTCCTTTTTCATGAAGCGAATATAATACTTCCATAAAACTACTTCCCTCATTCGAATTTAAACAGCCGGTTGGTTCATCAGCCAAGATTACGCTTGGATCAATTACTACAGCCCTGGCCAAGGCAACCAATTGTTTTTGCAAACCGGTTAAATGCTTTGGAAAAAAACCTTTAAGATGCGAGACACTCATTTGCTCAAGAATTGAATTTACTTTCATAACTCTATCCTTGCGCTTATATCCTAAATATTGAAGAGGTAATTCGATATTCTCAAAAACAGACAATTCCTCAATCAATCCAAAATCTTGAAAAACAAAACCGATACTTCCACGTCTTAAATTTACTCTTTGACGCTCCTTTAATCTGGTAATGTCGTGTCCCATAAACAACAACTCCCCCGATGTAGGAAGCTCAATTAAGCCAAACATATTCACCAAAGTTGACTTTCCTGAACCGGATGGACCAAGTAAACCAACAAAATCGCCAGCTTCAATATCAACATTGACATTCTGTAGGATTTTGCGCTCTACTCCACCATTACGATGGACCTTGGTTAAGTTACGTGTGTGAATCATGATAACTAATTGTGTCCGTTTATGGGATATTAGCGTCCGCTATCGTACACTAACATCTCCTTCATTCTTATAAATAACAACCCCATTGAGGAAGATAATCATACGCCTCCCAATCCCAAAAATAATCGTAACTAACTAATATTACGACCATTAATCAAATATTACTAATTCAATGAATAACCCAATACTACTACATTACGATTAATACTATGTCACTTTTTATGCCATTATCATTAAACCCTTATAATCAAGCTAATTACCAAAACGGCACTCTTTTTGATTATTCAAAAAACGTTCGTTAACGAACATTTTTTAGTTCCATTTACCTTTTAATGTGGTATATTTAAACAAAACTTTAACACATGACACAAAAATCGGGTCGAATATTAGCCATTGATGATAACGCGGATATCTTATTTGCTCTTAAACTTTTGCTGAAACCACATACTGAACATATAGTTACCTCAACAGATCCAACAAAAATACCAGCTTTAATGGCTGACGAAACCTTTGATGTTATTCTGCTTGATATGAATTTCACCAAAGATGCCATTAGTGGGCAAGAAGGTTTTAATTGGCTAGAGAAAATATTAGAAATTGATCCAACTGCAGTAGTATTATTTATTACTGCCTATGGCGACGTTGAAAAATCAGTTAAGGCAATTAAGGCCGGAGCTACTGATTTCATATTAAAGCCTTGGCAAAACGAAAAACTTCTTGCCACGGTGTCATCAGCCATCAAGCTGCGCCAATCTCGTCAAGAAGTTAAAGAGCTAAAGACTAAACAGCGCGAGATGAACACCATTCTCGACCAGCCTTTTGCCGATTTCATTGGTGTTTCACCGGGGATGCAAAATGTATTTACCACAATCAAAAAAGTAGCTCAAACAGATGCTAATGTACTTATACTTGGCGAAAACGGAACAGGTAAAGAATTAGTAGCACGTGCTTTACACCGTAATTCCTTAAGAAAAGACGAAACATTTATAAGTGTTGACCTTGGAGCTCTCAGCGAATCATTATTTGAGAGCGAATTATTTGGCCACGTAAAAGGTGCCTTTACAGATGCAAAAGCTGATCGCCCAGGACGATTTGAAATGGCATCGGGCGGTACATTATTTTTAGATGAAATTGGCAACCTTTCCCTACCTCTTCAAGCCAAGCTACTAACAGTGTTAGAACGTCGAGAAGTAACACGTGTAGGGGCAAATAAGCCAATCCCAATCGACATACGTTTAATTTGTGCGACTAACATGAATTTAAAACAAATGGCGAGTGAAGATACTTACAGACAAGATTTAATTTACCGCATAAATACAGTTGAAGTAGAACTGCCACCTTTGCGAGAACGTCCAGAAGATATTCCTGTTTTAGCAGATCACTTTTTATCAATATTCTCAAAAAAATACAAGAAAAAAGTTAACAAGCTTTCTTCAAAAATCATTAAAAAACTCACTAATTACCCATGGCCTGGTAACGTTCGTGAATTTCAGCACATCGTAGAACGCACAGTAATCATGAGTGATTCCGCCAACCTTGATGAGGCAGATTTTCAATTATCTTCTCTCCCAAGTAATTCGGAAGGTTTTGAATTTGACACCTACCATTTAGAGGATATTGAAAAACAAATCATTGAAAAAGTATTACGTTTAAACAGAGGAAACGTATCTAAAGCAGCTGCTGATTTGGGACTCACCAGAACTTCGCTTTATCGTAGATTGGAAAAACATGGTTTATAATAAGTTTCGAATTAATTTTATCATTAGAACCTTGCTTCTGGCGGGTTCTATTTTCGCTTTTTTCTATTTATATTTCACAACAGAACTAACGATGACTTTGGTTTTGATTGGCCTGCTTATTGCCTTTCAAATTTTCGCCATGATTCATTATGTAGATCGGACCAATCGCGTATTAAACAATTTTCTTGAATCCATTCGCTATTCCGATTTTACAAGAACTTTTCAGGTTGAAAGCTTAGACTCATCATTTGACAAACTTAAGAAGTCATTTAATGAAGTAATTAAAGATTTTCAAGAAGTAAGAGCTGAGAAGGAGGAAAACTATTACTATTTACAAACGGTTATTCAACACATTGGGATAGCACTAATTGCTTATAGCAAGGATGGAAAAGTAGAACTAATCAACAATGCCACCAAAAAGCTTTTTCAGGTTAGATCTCTTAACAACATCCAATCCTTAAAAGATTTTAGTCCTGAACTGGTTCAAAAACTATTGAGCATCAACCATGGCGAAAACACTCTTATTAGAGTCCAAGAGAAGGATGAGCTATTACAATTGGCCATTTATTCGACAGAGTTTAAAATTCACAATCGCACCATTCTTCTGACTTCCATAAAAAACATACAAGATGAACTGGAAGAAAAAGAAATGGAATCGTGGCAGAAACTGATTCGTGTTTTAACACACGAAATAATGAATTCAATCACACCTATTTCATCACTCTCATCAACCATTACTCTTATATTAAAGGATCTTTCAGAAAACCTTAAAGAGAAAGACATACCTAGTGATGATCTGGAAACCATTGATGAAATTAAGGGAGCACTTGAAACAATTCATAAGCGAACTGATGGTTTAATGCACTTTGTGAACACTTATCGCAACTTAACAAAGATACCAACACCAACTTTTTCGATATTCCCTATCAGCAGATTACTAAACAACATTAGGGGATTACATGCCGAAGATTTAAAATCGAAAAAGATTGATTGCAAGGTAATAATTGAGCCACAAACTTTGGAATTGTCCGCCGATGAAAAGTTGATTGAGCAAGTAATTATTAACCTGGTTAAAAATGCTATTCAAGCGCTAAGCGAACAAGAGAATGCGGAAATCATATTAAAAGCATTCCTCAACAAACGTGGACGCATCACCATTCAAGTGATTGACAATGGACAGGGAATACTACCAAATGTACTCGATAAAATATTTATCCCTTTCTTCACCACCAAACCTCAAGGATCGGGCATTGGCTTAAGTTTATCGAAACAAATATTAAGGCTGCATGGCGGAAACATCACAGCCTATTCGGAGGTAGAGAAAGAAACTAAATTTACTTTAACGTTTTAGCCGTTTGACTTCAAACGGTTAAACATAACCGCCAAGTGCGCATATAGTGATGTATTTTGAACAACTACATCTTCACTTACCTTTATACGAACTGGAGTAAAATTCCATAATGCTTTTATACCAACATCAACCAAGCGCATAGCAACATCCTGAGCTTTATCTACTGGCACAGTCAAGATACCAATTCGAACACCTTGATTCTGCATGCGACTCAATTCATCGAAATGATATATAGGAACACCTTCAATGGTTTTACCAACCACTTCAGGGTCGACATCAAACGCTGCCACAACCTTTAAACCAAATTGCTTTAAGCCATGATCGTGCAGTAAGGCTTTACCCAAACTACCAACACCAAACAGATAAGCCTCATCAATAACCGTAAAGCCCAAAAACTCCTCAAGTACATCAATCAATAGATCAACCTCATAACCAACACGCGTTTTACCAACAATTGTAGTATAAGATAAATCTTTTGTTACTTGTGTTGGATCAACTCCCATATCACGAGCAATCAATGTTGAAGAGATATGTTTTAAACCATCTCTTTGAGCCAATTTAAGATATGCCAAATAACATGGCATTCGACGAAGAGCTGGCTCAGGAACCAAATTGTTTTTTTTGCGATTTACTGATGGCATGGTGTTAATTTTCTGATTTAATTAATACAAATGTAAAGTAAGTTTTTGAATGAGTAAGTGACTACTGCATAAAACTTCCCTAATTTACTTTATTTAATTAAGAATCCTAGAGGGGTAAATACAAAAAGCTTCCAAAACATGGAAGCTTTTATTAAAGTGGGCGATGAGGGAGTCGAACCCCCGACCCCTTGGGTGTAAACCAAGTGCTCTAAACCAACTGAGCTAATCGCCCTGATTTATTATCAGGTAATAATCCAATAATAACGTATAAAACAATTTTAATAAATTGTTAGTGGGCGATGAGGGAGTCGAACCCCCGACCCCTTGGGTGTAAACCAAGTGCTCTAAACCAACTGAGCTAATCGCCCTGATTTATTATCAGGTTATATTCCAATAATTACTTTTAAAAAACAATTTCATCAAATTGCTAGTGGGCGATGAGGGAGTCGAACCCCCGACCCCTTGGGTGTAAACCAAGTGCTCTAAACCAACTGAGCTAATCGCCCTTTTCTAAGATTTCTCCTGAAAAGCGATGCAAATGTATATCTCTTTTTTATCTCCTGCAAATATTAATTGCAGTTTTCTAATACATCAGCCACAATAAAAGTACTACCACCGATGAATATCAAATCATTAAAGCCAGCATTTTTTCGAGCAGCACCCAATGCTTCCAAAGGATTTAAATAAATATCGCCCATTAATCCATATTCTTTGGCCATTATAGCTAATTTATCAGGCTTCATACTTCGAGGAATCGCTGCTTTTGTAAAATAATATTTAGCTCCATCTGGTAAAAGACTCATAACAGCGGCATGGTCTTTATCGTCAACCATTCCTATCACAATGTGCAGTTGCTTATGAGGTGTTAACTTAAGCTGATCCACAATTTGCTTAACACCTTCCGCGTTATGACCTGTATCACAAACGATCAACGGATTATTATCCAATATTTGCCAACGCCCAAGCAAACCTGTTGATCCAACAACATTATTCAAGCCTTCATACAAATGCTTTTTACTAATTGCAAAACCACCCTCATTAAGAAGATTAATGGCAGACAATACGGTTACCACATTTTTTTGCTGATAAATGCCTAACAAGTCAAGTTTCAGGTTTTCATAAACAACTTCTCCATTCTCATATACTTGAAACACCTGACGGTTATCGATTGAATTGGTAGCATAAGGAATTTCGTAAACTTTATCAGCAAAATACAAGTTTGCACCCTTTTCTTTGGCTATGGCCTCAAAAACCTCCTTTGATTCAGGATGCGTTTCCCCAATAACCACAGGAATTTCTGACTTAATAATTCCTGCCTTTTCACCAGCTATTGATGTTATATCTGTTCCTAAAAAGCCTGTATGATCAAGACCAATATTAGTAATAATTGATAATTCTGGCTGAATAATATTGGTCGAATCTAAGCGTCCTCCCATCCCAACTTCCACAACTGCCACATCAACTTTCTCTTCCTTGAAATATTGCAAGGCCATTGCTACTGACATCTCAAAAAATGAAGGCTCTAATTCTTCAATAATTGATTGATGATCATTCACAAAACCTACCACAGCCTCTTCAGTGATCATTTGTCCATCAACCCTAATACGCTCTCTAAAATCCTTTAAATGAGGCGATGTATACAAACCTACTTTATAACCGGCCTTCTGCAAAACGGAAGCTAAACAATGCGACACTGAACCTTTACCATTTGTTCCTGCTACATGAATTGTTTTATAGCTTGTATGGGGATGCCTAAAATAACGATCAAGCTCCTGAGTTGTGAACAAATCTGCCTTATACGCAGCTTTTCCTACTCGCTGATACATTGGCAACTGCCCAAATAAAAAATCCAAAGTTTCTTTATACCCCTTCATTTCTTTCTAAAATTATCAATGACATCGGTACTTTCAAGGCTTTTTTTATGTATCTTTAGTTAAACACATAACCTTACTAATATGGCTAAAAAGATTTTTATCCTCGACACCAATGTTCTTTTACATGACCACAAATGTATATACAACTTTCAGGAAAATGATGTTATAATTCCAATAGTTGTTCTTGAAGAACTAGATAAATTCAAAAAAGGAAATGATTTAATTAACTTTCAAGCCCGAGAATTTGCACGCGATCTTGACAAATTAGCTGGCGAAAAGTTATTTAATGAAGGTATTAAATTAGGAAGTGGGCTAGGTAAACTATTTGTAACAACAGGCAAACCAAGCCCCGAAGTAATGAAGGAATCGTTCAGTGAAAACACAGCAGATCATCGAATCCTCGCCATCACACTTCATGTAAAATCAAAATTCCCAAGACGCCAAACAACACTAATAACGAAGGACATTAACCTTCGTCTTAAAGCAAAATCGCTAGGCCTAAATTCGGAGGATTACGAAAACGATAAGGTCAAAGACATCGATGTACTAAGCCATGGTGTTGCCATTCATGAAGACTTTGACAAGCAACTAATCGAAGCCCTTTATCAGCATCAGGGCATACCTGTTACAGAGTTTCCTTCCGATGAGGATTTACCACCCAATCAATACTTTGTTTTAAGAAATGGTAACCAAAGCGTTCTTGCATTTAACGATGTTGCCAGCGGCTTAATAAAACGCGTAGAGAAACACAGCGCCTATGGAATAGAACCTCGCAACGCAGAACAAACCTTCTCATTGGATGCTTTGTTAAATCCGGAAATCCGCCTTGTTTCCTTATCGGGAAAGGCCGGTACCGGAAAAACATTATTGGCACTTGCCGCGGCCTTGCAACAAAATAAAATGTATAGCCAGATACTTTTGGCTCGACCAATTGTACCGCTTGCCAACAAGGACTTAGGTTTCCTACCTGGTGATGTAAACGACAAAATTGGCCCATACATGCAACCGCTATTCGATAATTTGGGAGTAATTAAAAGTCGATTTAAATCATCGAGCAAAGAAATAAACCGTTTAGATGAAATGCTTAAAAACGAGCAATTACTCATTACGCCCTTAGCTTATATTCGTGGGCGAAGCCTTTCCGATGCTTTTTTCATTGTGGATGAAGCTCAAAACCTAACACCCCATGAAGTAAAAACAATAATTACACGTGCTGGAGAAGGCACTAAGATGATATTCACTGGCGATGTTCAACAAATTGATTCTCCATATCTGGACATGACATCTAACGGGCTTGCCTATCTGACCGATAAGATGCGAGGGCAGGATATTTTTGCACATATTAATCTGGTCAAAGGCGAAAGAAGTTATTTAGCAGAATTAGCGTCCAATTTATTATAAAACACTAAGCTCGAGCTTAGATATCCTTTTCTAAGCTCGATTATTCCCTTCTCTCATCATATTTCAACGACTTTTTCCTAATTTTGCAGCCTTAAATAATTTGGTGCATGATTGATCAGTCGGTATTTGAAAACAAGAAAGTTGCGTTCCACACATTTGGTTGTAAATTAAATTTTAGCGAAACATCAACGGTTGCTAGATCGATGATGGAAGCTGGATTTACGAAAGTCAACCTTTCTGAATCGGCCGATGTCTATGTCTTTAACACCTGCTCAGTTACCGAACTAGCTGATAAAAAATGCAAACAAGTCATTAAAAAAGCCATCCGCCAAAACCCAGATGCCTTTATTGTGGTGACCGGCTGTTTTGCTCAGTTAAAACCCGAAGATGTTTCAAATATAGAAGGCGTTGACCTGGTGCTTGGTTCAAATGAAAAATTTGACATCCTTGAGTTCATGAACAGTTGTGACAAGCAAAATCAACCACAAATTCATGCTGGAGAAATAAGAACCAATAAAAACTTTCAACCATCTTATTCATTTGGCGACCGAACAAGATGTTTCTTGAAAGTTCAGGATGGTTGTGATTATTATTGCTCCTATTGCACCATTCCATTTGCGCGTGGCAGGAGCCGTAGCGACACAATTGAAAACACGCTAAAACAGGCGCAACAAGCAGCTAATGCAGGTGCTAAAGAAATTATCTTAACAGGTGTAAATATTGGCGATTTTGGTAAAGAAAACAAGGAATCATTTCTCGACTTAATTAAAGAGTTGGATAAAATAGAAACCATCGAACGCTTCCGAATTTCATCCATCGAGCCCAATTTATTAACGGATGAAATAATTGAATTTGTTGCCCAATCAAAGCGTTTCATGCCACATTTTCACATTCCGCTCCAATCAGGATCTGATAAGATACTAAAACTTATGAAGCGCAAATATGACACACAACTCTTTAAATCAAAGATAAATACCATTAAGCAAATAATTCCATCTGCATTTATTGGAGTTGATGTAATAGTTGGGGTGCGCGGTGAGTCAAACAAAGACTTTGAAACAACAAAACTCTTATTAAAAAATTTGGACATCACTCAACTACACGTCTTTACCTACTCGGAGCGCCCCAACACACAAGCTTTAAAAATTGATGATGTCGTTCCCATTGGAGTTCGAAAAGAGAGAAGTAAAATTTTACACCAGCTATCCGACAAAAAAACAAAGGCTTTTTATAAAAAGCACATTGGGCAAGAAGCTACTATTCTTTTCGAAAAAGCCGAAAACAATGGCTATATGTCAGGCTATTCATCCAACTACATTAAAGCTGAAATTAAATACGATGAAGCATTGGTGAACAAGCTGGTAACAGTCAAATTTAAAAATCTGTCTCTCGACGATATGTGCATCACCTCAACCCCGCTAGAAATCTAAGTATGAATTACGAAGAAATTTGTCAAGAAGTCTGTCGCATTGCCAAAACCACAGGAGGCTTCATCAAGCAAGAACGCGAAAAAGCTCAACTTAATATTGAAACAAAAGGGCTAAATGATTTTGTTACTCATGTAGACAAGGCTTCGGAAGAACTGATCGTAGAACAGCTACAAGCTTTATTGCCAGATGCAGGTTTTATAGTTGAAGAAGGAACTAAAACACAAAAAGGCGACACATATAATTGGATAGTTGATCCCATCGATGGCACTACCAATTTCATTCATGGTTTGGCACCATTTGCAATTAGTATTGCTCTGCAAGAAAAGGGTGAAACGGTTGTTGGCGTGGTGTATGAAATGGGACTCAACGAATGTTTCTATTCCTGGAAGGGAGGCAATGCCTATTTAAACAAAAGTCGAATAAAGGTATCAAATGCAAAAACCGTTTCCGACAGCCTGATTGCTACCGGATTTCCCTACAGTAACTATTCGCGCATGGAAGCTTTTCTGAAATCGCTCACCTACTTCATGGAAAACTCACACGGCATACGACGACTAGGCTCAGCAGCAACCGATTTAGCATACGTTGCTTGTGGCCGACTCGATTCCTTTTACGAATACGACCTTAAACCATGGGATGTGGCAGCAGGAGCATTTCTTGTGCAACAAGCCGGTGGCCAGGTATGTGATTTCACAAAAGAAAATAATTACCTCTTCGGCAAAGAAATTGTTGCTTCAAATAATGCTACCTTTGAAGAATTTAGTACAATAGTGAATCAAATAATGACAAAATAATGCAAGCGATCTTTAATTATATAATAATTGGACTTCTCTGGCTAGTAAGCTTACTTCCATTAAGAGTATTATACATTTTTTCCAATTTATTCTGCCACATCATTCGATTGATAGGCTACAGAAGAACTGTTATCAATGAAAACCTTCGCTACTCATTCCCTGATAAAAGCGCGGAGGAAATCAGGTCAATTAGACTGAAGTTTTATAGCCATTTATGCGACTTATTCTTCGAAACCATCAAAATTCAAAACATGTCGGAGAAAGAAATGCGTCGACGGGTAAAACTAAATAATTTTGAGTACGTCCATCAATGTTACGATAATGGCAAAGACATAATTGGAGTAACAGCGCATTATGGCAATTGGGAATGGTTCCCTAGCATGAAATTACACATTAAAGCAACAGGTGTAAATGTTTATCGTCCGCTTAAAAATAAGTATTTTGATAGATACATGCTCCGCCTAAGAAGCAAATGGGGCACGGTTAATTTCAATATGAGATCAACCTTTAAAGAGGTTATCAAATTAAAAAGAAAAAACGAACGTTTTTTTATAGGTTTGGTTGCGGATCAGTCCCCAGGACTACCTGAAATTCAATATTGGACCCAATTCCTTAACCAGAATACAGCCGTATTAACAGGCCCTGAAAAAATGGCAAAACTGACGAAATCGCCTGTTGTATATGTAAACATGAGAAAAATAAAAAGGGGCTATTACGAAATTGATATTATCCCTTTAATGGAAGACAGTGCTTCCTCCGCTGAAAATGAAATAACTGATCTATACATTAAACACCTTGAGTCTGTTATTATTGACAAGCCAGAGTATTGGCTCTGGTCGCATAAGCGATGGAAATATTCAAAACAAAGAGTAATAAAAACTGACGCTAACAATTAAATGCATGAGCAAAACAGCTGTAGTTATACTTAACTGGAATGGGCGTCATTTATTGGAAGAATTCCTTCCTGTTGTAATACAAAATTCCAGTCATTCAGATGTTGAAATTATCGTAGCTGATAATGCTTCAAGCGACGACAGCTTGGCATTTATTAATGACGTATTCCCTTTTATCAGAACCATTACCTTAGATAAAAACTACGGTTTTGCTGGCGGCTATAACAAAGCACTTAAAGAAATTGATGCTGATTATTTCCTCTTGCTAAATAGTGATATTGCACCTGAGAAAGGCTGGTTATTACCATTAATATCCGCAATGGACTCTGATGAAAAACTTGCAGCTTGCATGCCCAAAATCAGAGCTCAGAAACAACCCACTATGTTTGAATACGCAGGAGCATCAGGAGGATACATTGATCTCTTTGGATACCCCTTTTGCCGTGGTCGCATTCTTAATGAAATTGAAGAAGACAAGGGACAGTACAATGAGGAGCTACCCGTTTTTTGGGCTACTGGAGCAGCACTTATGATTCGAGCTAAACTATACCATGAAGTTGGCGGTTTAGACGAATCGTTTTTTGCTCACATGGAAGAAATTGATCTTTGCTGGCGCATCAAAAATAGGGGTTATGATATCAAAGTGTGCCCCAAGTCTGAAGTCCTGCATGTTGGGGGTGCTACACTCGACATGCAACACCCCCGAAAAACATTTCTGAATTTCAGAAATAATTTAGTGATGCTTGTTAAAAACCTACCATCCTGGAAATTATTCACCATATTATTTCTAAGAATGATATTGGATGGAGTTGCTGCCTTACACTTTTTAATAAAAGGCGAATTCAGACACTTTAAAGCCGTTTTTTCAGCTCACATGTCATTCTATTCACGATTACCTCAAAGCATTAAAAAAAGACGCAGTCTAAAGCCTTTGCGCACACATAATAATCACAAAGAAATCTACCCTCAAAGTATTATTTGGGCATTTTACCTAAAGAAATTAAGACGCTTCAGTGAACTTAAACACTTTCACCTGAAATAGCTATTTTTACAGATATGGAAGAATCTCTTCTAATTTATTACTTCTCGATCCTTTAATAAGAATATAGGAATCGCTTAACTTCTCGCTCTGCAAACTTAAAATCAGACTCTTATTATCTGGAAACAACCTCATATTTGGAGTTAATGCATTATCATTAAACTCTTCACCAATTAAGATTACTTTCTCATAATTACCAGATTGAATCAAAGAAAGCAATTTCGCATGTTCAGCATTGGAATCCTCCCCCATCTCTTTCATTCCACCAATCACAATCACCTTATTCGCTTCTTCAATTTCATTAAAATTTTCTAATGCCACTTCCATACTTGATGGGTTGGCATTATAGGCATCCATAATAATTCGATTATTTTTAGTCTTAATAAATTGCGAACGATTATTGCTTGGTGTATAATCAGCTATAGCTTTATTAATCTCATATTTCTCCACCTTAAAATAAGATCCTACAGCTATCGCAGCCAAAATATTCTCCAGATTATAACCACCAATAAGTTTCGTATCAACATTACTTAGCAAGCCCTCATCCTCAAGCTCCCAATCGAGTGAAACAAATGGATTAACTGCAGTAAGCGATGCTTGCACAATACCATTTTTGCCATAGTAAAAACGCCGATCAACCTCTTCAGCCATCTCCATTAAATACGCATTACCTCGATTTATGAAAATTAAACCATTCTTTGAAGCTATGTAATCATACATCTCTCCCTTGGCTTTGCGAACCCCTTCAAACGAACCAAAACCTTCAAGGTGTGCTTTACCCACATTAGTTATCAAACCATAATTTGGCTCAGCAATCTCACACAACAAGTCTATTTCATTCACATGATTGGCTCCCATTTCAACGACTCCAAGCTCCACATTTT
Source organism: Carboxylicivirga fragile (assembly GCF_050589805.1). Lineage (NCBI taxonomy): Bacteria > Pseudomonadati > Bacteroidota > Bacteroidia > Marinilabiliales > Marinilabiliaceae > Carboxylicivirga > Carboxylicivirga fragile. Next base: position 36,891 of record NZ_JBNGOY010000033.1, read on the forward strand.
CATCCATTGATAACAATGTTAAAGGAACTCCGATGTGATTATTAAAATTACCAGCCGTTGCCTTAATTCTATATTTCTTAGATAATACGGCAGCCAACAGTTCTTTGGTCGTTGTTTTTCCATTGGTTCCTGTAATAGCAATGATAGGAATATTTAATTTTCGCCTATGGTGATTTGCCAAGGCTTGAAGTGTTTCGAGGGTATCATCAACCACAAATACATTATCCATACCAACAAGTGATTGGTCACTAGCAATGGCAAATGCAGCACCCTTAGCGAGTACATCCTTCACATATTTATTACCATCAAAGCGATCTCCTTTAAGTGCCACAAACATGGAATTTTTCTCGCATTTACGACTATCTGTAGATATGCTGGAACTCTGTAAAAATGCCTTATAAATATCTTCGAGCTGACTCATTTGACTTGTTTTGGTATTAACTATAAAAAAACAAAAATAAAAAAAGAGGTTGACTTATAAAGTCAACCTCTCATTATATTGAAATATTAAATTCCTTACTATTTACCTTTGCCTTGCATAGGACTTCCAACGCGCGTCATTGCACATCTGAAACCTAAATCATCGCGACTTTCTCTTTCATCAAGGAAACGACGAGCACCAGGTGCTAACCAATACGCACGGTCTCTCCAACCTCCACCTTTATAAACTCGAGATCTATCAGTAACTAAACTTCCTAAGCTACTATTTTTAGCTCCCGAATACATAGCTGATGTATTAGATTCTGAAGTTGTCCAATCTGAACCACTTTCTGAGATATTGGTAATCGCATCACCATCTTGATAGTTTCTATTGTCAGCCGTACGGTAATTCTTACGACTCATAATATCTTTATCTTCTTCGGTTCTGTAACGAATACGTCCTAAACTATCTTTCTCTACAATATAACCTTCTTCGTCAAGTACTTTTTGTTGAAATACATTACCGCGATATGGGCTAAATTCATCCATTTCATCAAAAGACAATGAACGATAAACATCAGCAACCCACTCATTAACATTACCAGCCATACAGTATAAACCATAATCGTTGGCATAATATGAACGAACATCAACAGTTACATCACCACCATCATTTAAGTCACCGGCCATACCCATCATATCACCACTACCTCTTACGAAGTTGGCCATCATCTTACCGCGCTCTTTCTTATCAGCATTACGTGTAATATGACCATCCCAAGGATAGATACGACGATTCGTCATACGCTCATCATAGGAGTTACCAATCAAACCTAAGGCAGCATATTCCCACTCAGCTTCAGTTGGTAGTCGGTACTTAGGTAATAATAGACCATCATCCCAACGAACTCTACGAGTCTCGTTATTTGGATTTAAGTCTTCCATTGGATCTTTACCGGGTATACCTTCGTACTGTCCGTATAAATAAGCCTCGGTATTAAAGTTATTTTCGTTTTGTTGATTAACGTCTAATTCTAAAATGCCTTGTTCAACCAATATCATTTCATTAACACGGTCGGTACGCCATTTACAATAATCCTGAGCTTGAATGTGATTAACACCTACTACCGGATATTCTGAATACGCAGGGTGGCGTAAGTAATTTTCTACCAAAGGCTCATTGTAGGCCATTGGACGGCGCCAAACAAGTGTATCAGGCAATGCCTTACGATAAACCTCAGGATAATCCATGAACACACGAGTAATCCAAAATAAATACTCACGATAATCAACATTTCTAACCTCAGTTTCATCCATATAGAATGAAGGCACAGTAACACGGCGAGGTGCATTGTTCCATTCATAAAGAACGTCTTGTTCTACACGTCCCATAATGAAGGTACCACCCTCAACAAAAACCAATCCTGGTCCTGTTTCCTGTTCGTAACCTGCGTTGTACTCAAAACCACCATTATCAGTAGTATTGTATTCCCAACCTGTTGTTGATGATGCTGACTTGTTTCCTCCCTTACTACCACCACATGATGATAAGGACAATAAACTTATTGCAAAAACAGCCAGTAAAATTCCGGTATTAAATCTCATAGCGTTATGGTATTGTAATCTATATTTCAATTATTTAGCTTTAATGATGCAACCATTAAACAGGAGTGCAACTGCATTCGTTATACTGCAAAAATAAAAAAAGGTTATACGAAAGTCGCCTTTTTCATTCTATTTTTTTCTTTATTCGCAAATCCATTCAAATGTGCAATTTTTACACATTTAAAACGTTAAAGATAAAAATTTCTTGTACTGAATGAGTTATTTTTCCGTTTTTTACAGAGAAAGATAAGTGAAGTTGCAACAATTAAACGCGAAAACACACTGATAGTAAACTATTCACAAGTTTTGACGTTAGTTATAAACAGTAAAAAAACATGAGCAAATTATTATATATATTATCTTTTTTAATCCTTTCAATAAACATTGGTGAGGCTCAAGTTCACCATATTAATGAAACCATTGATTGGAAAGCCATAAGTCAAACTAATAATTCAGAGTTTCCCGTACGTCTTGAATTTGATCAGCAATCGGGTTGGAACGGCAACACTCAATTGCCTGTCATCACTTATCAGATTCCACTAAATGATTACTCTGGCAACATCGACAGCATCAAAATTGATTTGAGAATTAATAATAGTTCTTTGTTCAACCCTTTTGAACAAGACATTATCAATTCTGCAATTAACTATTCGTTCAATAACATTACTAAATACAAGGTTCAAGATCGCAAATCGACCTCACTTGAAATAGAATTAACGCCAATATCTTTTGATGAGAAGTTGCAACTCTTAAAAAAAATAACTCAATATTCTTTACATGTTACCATACCTCCTAGCGAGTCTTCAAAATCGAACTTCAAAAGTAAAAAATCATCAAAAACGATAGAAAACTCAATTCTTGCTCAAGGCAAGTGGATAAAAATATCTATTGACAAATCGGGCATTTATACAATCCCATACTCTGTTTTAAATTCCTGGGGATTTAGTGATGGAAGTAAGGTTAATGTATTTGGGAATGGCGGAAATATGCTTCCTAAATCAAACAGCATTGAAAGGCTTGAAGATCTAACCGAGAATGCAACGCTTCACGAAAATAATGCTATCTACTTTTATGCCCAGGGTCCAATTACATGGGAGTACAATCAATCCAACGACATGTTTCAACACCAACTTCATGACTATGTAGATGAAGCTTATTACTACCTTTCTGATGATAATGGCGTTGGCATACGTGTGGAAGCAAGTAGTGAATCTCATGACTCATTTACCCACGAGACATCCGAATTTGATAGCTATGACTATTATGAATTAGAAGCCCGCAACCTCTTACACTCGGGTCGAACTTGGTATGGCCTGGATCTATACCCGGCACAAGAGCGTGAGTATAATTTCAAATTCGATAATATTATTACAAGTAAACCTGTTAAAATACTTACGAGTGTAATAGGCCATTCGAATCAAAGTTCACATTTTGAAACGCACGCTAATGGCACACCAATCCAGAGCATCAGCATACCGCCAGTTCGTTACGAAGATTCGACTGGTAGCATAGCACATGCAGGCACCAATAAAACTGAATTCGATTCAAATGATAAAAACATCAACATAAAACTAAGTTACCATACAATGGCCTCGGGTGCCTTTGGAAACTTAAATTTCATCACTCTTAACTCTAAAGAAAACCTTCAAAACACGGGTAATTTATTATTTCGCAACAATGATCTTACTGGCCTAGGTAACATTTCGCGTTTTTATATAGAACAACTTTCTAACAAATCAGTTGTTTGGGACATTAGCAATCATGTCTCTCCTATTAAGTTAAAAGTAGAAACGTATTCTGACAGAAAAGGCATTACAACGGAAACATCCAACTTAAAAGAATTTGCTGTTTTTAACACTGACGCAAGCCTTCCTCAACCAACATTTGTAAAAAACATTAGTAATCAAAATCTGCGTGGCAACGCGGTACCTGAAATGCTGATAGTTTCGCACCCTATCTTTCTTGGTCAAGCAGAACGCCTTGCTGAATTACACCAACGAAAAACTGGCCTTAAAACATTAATTGTGACGCCTGAACAGGTTTATAATGAATTTTCATCTGGACAAGCTGATGTAAGCGCTATTCGTGATTTTGCACGTTTCCTTTACAACAAAGACAATGAACAATTTAAATATCTTTTATTGTTTGGTGATGGCTCCTACGACAATCGCGACTACAGTGAATCAAACTCAAATTTCATTCTAACTTATCAATCTGTTAATTCGATCAATATCTCTGCTACTTATTGCTCCGATGATTACTATGGATTCCTTGATAATGATGAAGGAGAAAATATTCTTACTAACAAACTTGACATTGGAATTGGAAGACTTCCAGTTGGTACAGTTGAAGAAGCAACTACTGTAGTTGATAAAATTGAAACATACTTATTCAGCAATTATCTAGGTTCATGGAAGTCAAAAATTATGTTTGTTGCAGATGATGGGGATAACAATCTCCACATGCGAGATGCTGATCGTTTAACACAAAAAGTTGCATCTAACTACCCACAGTTCAGCACCGAGAAAATATATTCTGACGCTTACAAAAAAAACATTACTGCATCAGGAGATAGGTATCCTGATGTTAATGCAGCTATCCAACACAACTTTTCGGATGGGGCATTAATTTTCAATTACACAGGTCATGGAGGTGAAAAAGTATTGGCGCATGAACACATCCTAACAATTCCTGAAATTGTTTCCATGTCCAATTTTGATCGCTTACCTATCTTTGTTACTGCAACCTGCGAGTTCAGCCGTTATGACGACAAAAACTATGAAGATGGAACAGCTGGTGAGATTGTTTTAAAAACCCCTAATGGAGGAGGAATTGCCCTTTTCACTACAACAAGAATAGCATGGTCAAACTCTAATTATAACATCAATAATAATTTATACGATTTCATATTTGAACATGACGAAGAAGGAAACAAGTTACGCCTTGGAGATATTATTCGTCAAACTAAAAACAAATCACTAAGTTCAGTAAACAAAGTTCAATTCACTCTACTTGGCGATCCTGCTTTACAACTAGCTTATCCATCCGAAGAAATTAGAAACTTAAAGATTAACGGTGAAATAGACTCTGAAAAACAAGATACGCTTAAAGCCTTTACTAAAAATACGGTTGAAGGAGTAATTGGTGACGGCAATCAAGTGTTTAGTGATGGGACCGTTGAAATAAGTGTATTTGACAAGCCTGTAATGGTTAAGACGCTGGGCAATGGCGGCGCAACTCCATTCGAGTATGAAGTCTATCAAAATAGAATATTCAAAGGCCAGGTTGATGCTCAAAACAATAGTTTTGAAACATCGTTTATCATACCCAAGGATATTCGATTCAATGTTGATTTCGGAAGGATTAGTTATTATGCATCTGATAAAAATGGTATTGAAGCATTTGGTGCTAACAATCAAATAAAAGTTGGTGGTATATCCTCAAATCCTCCAAATGACACCAAAGGGCCAGAAATAAACATGTGGTTAAATAATCCCTCATTTAGCTCAGGAGGAACAACAGGCACCAATCCTATTCTACACATTGAGTTGGAAGACGAAAGTGGGATCAATACAAGTGGTGTAGGTATTGGACATGATCTTTCATTAATAATTAATGGCGACAGATCAAAAACCATTAACTTAAATTCATTCTACATTTCTGAAAAGAACGACTACAAAAAAGGAAGTCTCAAATACCAGTTACCAAAAATGGAAGAGGGAAGGCATATAATTGAGCATAAAGCCTGGGATAACTTAAACAATTCATCAACAAAAGAAATTGTTTTCAACGTTGAAGCAAGCAGCACTTTAAACATTGAAAAAATATCATTACGTCCTAATCCGGTTAAAATTGGGAATACCTTAGAAATATATTTTGAGCATGATGCTCCAAATTCAATGTTACGAACAACAACATCGCTGTACACATTGGATGGCAGAATCATCAGCTCCATTGACAAACAAGTGCCTTCATTTGGCAATTCGATTACTCCAATACAAATTCAACTTCCCAAGCAAATCATTAATGGTTTATATATCCTTACTTGTGATGTTACCGCTGAAGATGGACAAATTGGAAGATTATCTGAAAAAATCCTGATTATTAAATAATATTTATCAATTTTTGCAGTTCCTTATATAGTTTTTATGAAAACTACGTAACTTGTAAAGTTTACATTTTATATTATCTGGGATAATAAAATTCATCAAGTGACGTTTTAAGGAGTTTAGACAACTAAAATTATCGCTAATACAACCCAAATCTGTATTACAACAAGAACAACTAAATTTGAAAACAAAAAAACTATTGAATATGAAGAAGAGTATAGGATTGAAAGTTGGGGCACTACTCTTAAGCTTATTTTTAAGTCAACTTTCTCTGTTGGCACAAGATGATGGACAAGTGGTTAATACGGCAGCTCCATTTTTAAATATTATGCCGGAGTCAAGAGCAGGAGGTATGGGAGATGCTGGTGTTGCAACATCACCTGACATGAATTCTCAAGCCCTAAACCCAGCTAAATACGCGTTTATAGATAGCGACATGGGCGTATCACTTTCATTTACTCCTTGGCTCAGAAAGTTGGTGAACGACATCAACATGTATTATACCTCATTCTATTATCGAATTGATAAAATGTCAACAGTGAGTGCTTCATTACGCTATTTCTCGATGGGGAGCATTACTTTTAATGATGAACAAGGAAATACACTTGCTACTGGTAACCCTAATGAATTTGCCTTGGATGCAGCCTACTCAAGAGCGCTGTCAAAAAAACTATCTGGTGCTGTTGCTTTCAGGTATATTCGTTCTGACATTTCTAATGGATATTCTGACGGTGGTAACATTCAAGCTGGAGATGCTTTTGCTGCTGATGTTGCATTCTATTTTAAAACACCTGTTAAAATCGATCGCAACGATGCTGAATTTTCTGCAGGTATTAATTTGTCCAACTTAGGCTCAAAGATGAGTTACGACGGAGTCAATAAAATGTCGTTACCAACCAATCTTAAATTGGGTGTTGGTTGGTTCATGGAATTAGATAAATACAACTCCGTAAGTTTTGCTTTAGACGGAAATAGGCTTTTAACTCCCGCAATTGAAAACATTAACGAAGATGGCACAGAAGGTGAAAAGGCAAGTGAACTTAACAAAATAACCTTTTCATTAGGTGCTGAATATTGGTACGACAAGCAATTTGCCATTAGAGCTGGTTACTTCCATGAAGATGAAAGCCTTGGAAACCGCAAGTTTGCTTCAGCAGGTGCTGGTTTAAAATTTAACATGTTTCAATTAGATGCATCGTATATTATTCCTTTGGTACAAAATAACCCTTTGGCTAATACAATGCGTTTCACCCTTTCTTTCGACCTAAGCGAAATGAGTGGAGGAAGAAAACGTCGTTAAGAAAAAACAATAATTACCAATGAATATACGAGTTGGTTTTGGCTACGATGTCCATAAACTTGGAGAAGGAGAAGAGTTATGGATTGGCGGCATAAAAATAGAACATCATAAAGGAAGCATAGGACATTCAGATGGCGATGTGTTAATACACGCCATCTGTGATGCCTTACTTGGTGCAGCAAACATACGCGACATTGGCTTCCATTTTCCTGACAATGATCCAACATTGAAAGGAATCGACAGCAAGATTCTTTTAGCTAAAACCATTGCTTTACTTAGAGATAAAGGTTTTGAGGTGGGTAACATTGATTCCACCATTGCCTTGCAGCAACCCAAACTAAAAGATCTAATACCTGCAATGCAAACAACATTGGCAGAAACAATGAACATTGCCATTGAAGACATTGCCATCAAAGCTACCACAACTGAAAAATTAGGATTCGTAGGCACCGAAGCTGGAATATCTGCCTATGCAACAGTACTCATTTCAAAAACCTAGATAAGATGAATCCAAATGAGTTAACAAACAATTCTGATGCTGTCATCCTGTATTTTTCGCACGATGCTTGTAATGTTTGCAAAGTACTACTCCCCAAGATTAAACAATTGGTGAGTGACAAATTCCCAAAAGTTGAACTAAAATTTGTCGATACTAAGAACGAACAAGAAGTAGCTGCTCAGTTCCAAATATTCACCGTGCCATCCATCCTTATCTTTTTCGAAGGAAAAGAATATCAGCGTTTCAGTCGTAACATAGGTCTTAATCAACTCGAGGAGGCTATTTCAAGACCTTACCAACTATTATTTGACCTATAAAAATCGGACATCTCCCCTGAAAAATGGGGCGAACTATAAAACCCACGAGGCAAGTCTCGAGGAATTTATCTGATTAAAGTCGTATTGCTTTACCCTGACATTCTGCCAAAACACTTTCAAACTAACTTGCCGCATCGAAGACATTTCGCAATAAAAATATAAACCTGTTCGAAAACAATACACGACTACTTTCAACGTTTCTTTCTAAAGAATTATTATTTGTTTATTTTTGGTTCCTTAAAACGTTGAACCTGATGCCCATTTATAAAATAGCCTTTCTTAAAATAGTCTTACCCATCATTCTCTTGTCATTATTAACAATGGGATGCGGAGGGGGCAGTAAATTCAGCAATGCCAACAAGGCCTACTTAATTGGCGAATACGACAGAGCAGCCAAGCAATTCAAAAAAGCTTACAAGAAAGAAAAAAATCGTTACACCAAAGGTGAAATCGCCTTCTATTTGGGCGAATGCTACCGCATCACCAACAAACCTAAGAAGGCAGCAGGATACTATTCGAAAAGTGTACGCTACAAATATGAGGTAATTGAGGCTGAATTATACTATGCCGACACCCAACTTGCATCCGGCAAGTACGAAGAAGCCATTGAGGCCTACCAAAGTTATTTAGAGAAAAAAGCTCTCGACAGAAGAGCCCAAAACGGCATTGCATCCTATGCCCTCATCTTGAATGACTCCTTAAAAACACGCTATCAGGTTGAAAAGGTAAAAGGACTCAGCAATACACGTTACAGTGATTTTTCACCCGGATATGCCAGTTCCGATTACGATCAGGTTTACTTCTCATCCATGCGAACCGAAAAAAAATCAAGAAAAAGAAATCGTGTTACAGGGCAAGGAGGATCAAACATATACGTCTCGCGCATCGATGCCAAGGGAAAATGGACAGATGCCGAACCTCTGGCCGAAACAATCAATACTACCTTTGACGAAGGAAGTGCTACCATGTCGGACGATGGCAAAGAAATGTATTTTACTCGCTGCCCCTACGACAATGAAAAGCCACTTAGCGCGGAGATATACATGGTTAGCCGATCAGGCGGAAAATGGGGAGAACCCAGCCAGATAAGTATTGGAGGCGACAGCTTGCTACTTGCACACCCGGCAATATCACCTGATGGCAACACCTTATATTTTGTAAGTGATATGCCAGGCGGTGAGGGAGGTAAGGATATTTGGAAAGCTGAGAAGGGTGGCGAAAGCGGATGGGGCGAACCGATCAATATGGGCAATCTTATTAATACACCTGGAGACGAAATGTTTCCATATGTTCGCACAGATGGCACCTTATATTTTGCTTCAAATGCCCACGTTGGTTATGGTGGTTTAGATATATATCGAGCTGTATTCGATGAAGAAGTTGGCTACCATAGAGTCCATAACCTTGGTAAACCAATCAATAGTGAGAGTGACGATTTTGGCATCGCTTTTAAAGGAATGGAAGAAGAAGGCCTGTTTAGTTCATCACGAGGAAGTTCAAAAGGCGTCGACAACATCTATTCTTTTATTCTTCCAAAATTAGAATTTAGCATGAAGGGCGAAGTTATAAGTCAATCTGAAGAAACGCCCATAGCCGATGCCTACATACGATTGATTGGTACAGATGGAACAAACGTTAAATTAAACATCCGTAGCGATGGCACCTTTGGAGCTAAATTAGCCAAACAAACCGACTATGTGTTTATGGTGGCCAGCAAAGGCTATTTTAACCATAAACAAAAACTAAGCACCGTTGGACTAAGCGACAATAAAGAATTTGATTTTGAAATTTCGTTAATGAAAATGGAAGATGCCATTGTCTTTCAAAACATCCATTTTACGAAAAATAAATTTGAATTGAATGACGATTCAAAACAAGAATTAGACCGCCTTGCAGCTATCCTGGATATTAACCAAAGTATTGTTTTGGAGATAGCAGCCCATGCTTCTGACGAAGGGGATGATACCGAAGCCATTGTTTTGTCGCAGCAACGTGCCGAGCAAGTAATGGAATACCTGTTATCAAAGGGAGTTAAAACCGAACGTCTATCGGCTAGAGGATATGGAAACTCACAACCCATAACTGTAACTAAAAGAATGGCTCGCAAAAACGACTTTCTTCAGGAAGGAACAGTGTTAAACGACAATATGATTAGGCGAATAAGAGGCAATAGCAACAAACGTAAAGCCCATGAACTTAATCGCCGCATCGAATTCAAAGTTAAAAAAGAGGAGAAAGAATCTTAAAAAAGGCCTTTAATTAATTCTACTATTGGGCTTGCCAAAAAAGAAATAAAGAACGACCACAAGACAATTCCTAAAAGTAGATACATTAAGAAACGCTTGGTTTCTTTAAGAATCATCATACCAATTAATAAAGAAATAATGGGTCCTAGCAAGCCAGTAACCATCAAGCCTAATCCGGCTACACCATAACGATCCATCCACTTTGTGAACTTCTCTTTTTTACCAGTTAAGGTTTTATTACCATATTTATTAGTTAACCACAGCCGAAACTTATCGCCTGCAAAATAAAGTATCAGAATAAACGAGATGGACCCAAGTGCAGTAAACAGTGCGGTACTAAAAGCCGATAAACCCATGGCAATTCCAAGCGGAATACCTTTATATATTCCCATTGCCCCAGCCAAATAAACCGCTAAATACTTACTCAATTCGCCCATATATTTTTAAAAAGTTTGCAATGATACAAAGAAATAAAGTCTATTCATTCCTTTTGGCCATCTTCTGCGCGATAAAACTAATTACAATTAACTGCAAGGCGTGATACAACATAATTGGCAACAAAAACAAACCCTGTCCTGCCATTCCTTCGAATAATACTTTCGACATCACCGATCCATGAACCAATGATTTCTTTGATCCACAAAATAAAGCAGTTATTTTATCGGCTTGATTAAAATTAAATCGAGTTGCCAGAAGGAGAACAATAAAGTAAATGAGAATAAACAAAACAACAACTGCAATAAACAATACACTAAGCTCCCCAATACTAACACTCTGAAAAATGCCAGCCTCAAAAGAATGCGCAAAACTCTTATAAACAATTATTAAAATGATAGCCTTATCAAACAAAGCTAATTTTTTTGAGTGTTGTTTTGCCCAAATTCCCCAATAGCGATGAAAGAACAAACCGAATACAACAGGCAATAATATTTTAAGAATCAAACTAAGCATCACACCTGTAAAATCAAAAGAAGCATCGCCACCTGCTAAAAACAAACCCATCCAAAGGGGCGTTACCACAATACCAATTAAGCCCGAAATACTTGCATTAAAGATGGCACCAGCCACATTTCCTTTGGCTAAAACAACCATCACCACCGACGATGATACGGTTGAAGGAAGTGCTGCCAAAAAGAACATGGCCAACCATAAGAGCTGTCCATCCTCTCCCTTAATAAATGGATAAGCCAACAATACCAAAACTGGGAAGAGTAAAAAAGTAGTGCACTGCACCAAAATATGTAAGCGATAATTACTTAAACCCTCCTTCATTTGGCGCGGACTTAATTTCAAACCATAAAAGAAGAAAATTAAAGAAATACCAATATCAGCAATTACCTCTAATGATAAAAAACCTCCCCCATTGGCCAACTCGGGAATAAACCAAGCCAGCACAATCATTAATAATAAGCCAATAATAAAACCATCAAGCCTTTTAAGCATCGTAGAAATTTTCGGTAAAAATAAGCATTTCAAGCCAAGTATACACCGTAAACAAGCTAGTTCAATTAAGTTCACATTCGAACTAAAACCCGATTTATCTCACATATTAGCAGCTTCCTTTGACGATGCCGAAAGATTGTATTATTTTTGCATCCCGAAATAGGGTAAAAACCTGATAAATTATTATTTGTGAGTTCAGATTCGAGATACAACCAACGCGGTGTTTCAGCATCAAAAGAAGACGTACATAATGCCATCAAGAATATTGACAAAGGCGTTTTTCCTCAAGCATTCTGTAAAATTGTTCCTGATATACTAGGTGGAGATCCAGAGTATTGCAACATCATGCATGCCGATGGGGCTGGCACTAAGTCATCATTGGCCTATATGTACTGGAAAGAAACAGGTGATGTTTCTGTATGGAAAGGCATAGCTCAGGATGCTATCATCATGAATGTTGACGATCTGCTTTGTGTAGGTGCTACCGAAAACATTTTGGTTTCATCAACCATTGGGCGTAATAAGAATCTTATTCCTGGCGAAGTGCTTTCGGCCATTATTAATAGCACCGATGAACTTCTGGCTGAATTGCGTGAGATGGGCATTAGCATCTTCCCTACTGGTGGCGAAACAGCTGACGTGGGAGATTTGGTTAAAACCATCATTGTTGACAGTACAGTTACATGTCGCATGAAACGCGAAGATGTCATCTCAAACCACACAATTCAGGATGGTGATGTAATTGTTGGTTTATCCTCATCGGGACAGGCTACCTACGAAACTGAATACAATGGTGGAATGGGCAGCAATGGCTTAACATCCGCTCGTCATGATGTATTTAACAAGTATTTAGCAGAAAAATACCCTGAAAGTTTTGATGGCTCAGTTCCGGCTGACTTGGTTTATTCAGGAAACTACAAATTAACTCAAGATATAAAAGGCGTTGAGTTGGATGCCGGTAAACTAGTCCTATCGCCAACCAGAACTTACGCCCCTGTTGTGAAGAAAATATTGGACGAAATGCGTCAGGACATTCACGGCATGGTACATTGCTCGGGTGGTGCGCAAACTAAAGTACTTCATTTTGTAGAAGATGTACATGTGATAAAAGATAATTTATTTGATGTGCCTCCTTTATTCAAAATAATTCAGGAAGAATCAGGTACCGATTGGAAAGAGATGTACAAAGTCTTTAACATGGGGCACCGTTACGAAATTTACCTGTCGCCTGAAAAAGCAGATCAGATTATCGAGATTGCTAAATCATTTAACATCGATGCACAGGTAGTTGGTCGCGTTGAAGCAAATCAAGGCAAAAAGCTAACCATCGAAAGTGAGTTTGGTACTTTTGAGTACTAGAACTTATTTTAATTACGGGATGTTACTTTATCATCCCAACATTGTTTAACAGATCATTATCGAAAATAGATATGGCTCAAGAGCATCAATTACTCGAAAAACTGGAAGGTATCCGCATCCGCTTCATTGAAGTGAGCGAACAGATTACCGATCCTGAGGTGATTTCTGACACTAAGAAATACATCAAGTTAAATAAAGAATATAAAGAACTGGAACGCATTGAAACAGTTCGTCTGGAATTTAAAAACACCGTTGACAACATCGATTCAGCTCGTGAGATGCTGAAAGAAGAGACCGATCCTGAAATGAAGGAGATGGCTAAGATGGAGTTGGATGAATTGGAAGCCAAACTTCCTGTGATGGAAGAGGAAATTAAGTTATTACTTATACCTGCTGATCCGCAAGATGGTAAAAATGCTGTGTTGGAAATTCGTGCTGGAACAGGTGGCGATGAAGCAAGTATTTTTACAGGTGACCTTTTCCGCATGTACACCAAATTTTGTGAAAGCAAAAAGTGGAAAGTTAGCGTTACACATAGCAGCGAAGGTACATCTGGTGGATTTAAGGAAGTTGTAATGAACGTTACAGGCGATGGCGTTTATGGAATCCTTAAATACGAATCTGGTGTTCACCGTGTACAACGTGTACCACAAACCGAAACACAGGGGCGTGTGCATACTTCGGCAGCAACAGTTGCTGTATTACCCGAAGCTGAAGAATTTGACATTGAATTACGTAAAGAAGATATACGTAAGGATACCTACTGTTCGTCGGGACCTGGTGGGCAGAGTGTGAATACAACCTATTCTGCTATTCGATTAACTCACATTCCGAGTGGAATTGTAGTGACTTGTCAGGATCAGAAATCGCAGCTTAAGAACTTGGATAAAGCCATGGTTGAATTGCGTACTAGACTTTATAATCTGGAGTATCAAAAGTATCTGGATGAGATTTCGTCGCAACGTAAAACAATGGTATCTTCAGGTGACCGTTCGGCTAAGATTCGTACCTACAATTACCCACAAGGGCGTATGACGGATCACCGCATTGGATTTACCTTATACAATTTACCAGCGATTATGGATGGTGACATCATGCCAATCATTGATAAACTAATTATTGAGGAAAATTCGGAGCGATTGAAATTAAGTGAAATGTAAAAATGCGAAAGCACTTTTACAGCTGATAGCTATTAGCTAATGGCTGATAGCTTCAAAATAACATATACTATTAAAACCGCTGTCAGCTAAAAGCTGTTAGCCATAAGCTATTAAGTATGACTTCGCAAGAGCTTTTTGAAAACATTAAGAAGAAAAAGAGTTTTTTATGTGTTGGATTAGATACCGACATCAATAAAATTCCACGTGAACTTTTGGACACTACTGATCCTATTTTTGCTTTCAACAAGCAAATAATCGATGCTACTCAAGAATTCACTGTTGCCTATAAACCAAACTTAGCTTTTTACGAAAGCCTTGGTGTTAATGGCTGGAACTCTTTGGAGAAAACGGTTAATTACTTAAAATATAATTACCCTGATATTTTCATTATTGCCGATGCTAAGCGTGGTGATATTGGTAATACATCTGCCATGTATGCAAAAGCATTTTTCGATCACATGGAGTTTGACTCGGTGACAGTTGCGCCGTACATGGGCGAAGATTCAGTAAAACCATTCTTGACCTACGTTGATAAATGGGTGATTCTTTTAGCACTTACTTCTAACAAAGGCGCATTTGACTTCCAATTCATGGAAGAGAATGACGAGAAGCTTTACGAAAAGGTGATTAAAACCAGTGCTACCTGGGGAACGGAAGAGAACTTAATGTATGTGGTTGGTGCTACCAAAGCAGAAATGCTAGCTGATATTCGTAAGCATATCCCTAATCATTTCTTATTGGTTCCAGGTGTTGGGGCTCAAGGAGGAAGTCTTCAGGAGGTTGCTAAAAACGGAATGAATAGCAAATGTGGTTTATTGGTTAATTCAAGCCGTGGTATCATATATGCCAGCAACGGAGCTGACTTTGCTGAGAAAGCCGGACAAGCGGCCAAAGAGGTTCAGGAAGAAATGGCTACACTATTAAAGGAACATGGTTTAGTATAATAATACTCCACTATAAAACATTGAAGCGGATCTCATTATTTGGGATCCGCTTTTTTTATGATTACGGATGACATCTTTTAGACATTTTTTGCATAAAGATGTCATCCGTAAAATAAACTTACAAATATTCATTATGATCAACCTTGATTAACTACACTTTTTAAAGTAATTTGGGTTTACCCAAATCTACATTATCATGCACGAAGAATTTCTACATTTTATATGGCAGCATAAACTTTACCTGGCAGATAAACTAATTACATCAAATGGAGAAACAATTGAAGTAATCCATCCTGGCCATATTAATACGGATGCAGGCCCGGATTTTTTCAATGCTAAAATTCGCATTAATAATACACTCTGGGCAGGAAATGTCGAAATCCACCTGAGCGAAGATGACTGGTTGAATCACCAACATCACACGAACCCAGCCTACGACAATGTTATTCTTCACGTCGTTAACTCACTTGGTTCGGGCACAAAAAATTCAAAAGGAAATACAGTACCCGTTTGTCGAATACAATTTCAAGCGCAAATTTTAACACGCTACAATAATCTAATTCTTAATAAAGAGTGGATACCATGCCAATCCGTCATTTCTAAAGTTGATCCCTTTATTCTTGAACAGTGGTTAGAGCGTTTACTCATTGAAAAATTGGAGGAAAAAAGTGAACTCATCAAACAACTTTTACGATCAAACAACAACGATTGGGATCAGGTGTTTTTTATTCTATTAGCACGAAGCTTTGGCTTTAGCACCAATGGAGCACCTTTCGAAATGATGGCTCGCCAAACCCCATTAAAAACATTATTGAAGCATGCTGATAATAGTTTTCAGTTAGAAGCAATACTATTCGGACAAGGTGGTTTTCTGAACCAGAAATTCGAAGGCAATGATTATTTCACAAAACTGAAGAAGGAATACAGTTTCCTTTCTACAAAATATAAACTTAAGTCCATACAATATCACCTGTGGAAATTTCTTCGCCTTCGCCCCTCCAATTTCCCAACAATACGAATATCCCAGTTGGCCAATCTAATCTATCAAACCAAGGGCCAATTCTCCGAGTTATTAGATATGGATGAATTAATACGCTTTGAAAAAAAACGTATTATCGCTTCAAACTATTGGGATACACACTACACTTTTGGAAAGAGCACAAAAAAAACGGAAGCTAAAAGCCTAGGCTCATTTTCGAAAAAGCGCATTTTATTTAATACCATCCTGCCCTATCAATTCGTTTATGCCTCCTACCATAAGCAAGATAAACTCAAAGAAAAAATCATTGAACTTTTCCACAAACTACCATCCGAAAGAAACAGACTACTAAGCAACTGGAAAGAAATCGGCATTAACATAGAACACCAAGCGCATGCCCAATCACTTATTTTTTTGAAAAACCACTATTGTAGTCATAAAAAGTGTTTAAATTGCCACATCGGACACAACGTTTTAAGTAAAAGTGAAGAATAACCAATCGCTATATCACGAAACCATTAAAGCTCTACTCATATCGGCAGGGCTTCTAATATTGACTATTTCAGCTGGATCAGCTGGATTTACGCTCATTGAAGGCTATCGTTTATTAGATGCTATCTACATGACTGTCATCACAATGGCAACAGTTGGATTTAGCGAAGTTGTACCTTTATCGGATACAGGTAAGATATTTACCATTTTTCTTATTATTTTTAGCTTAGGAATTTTCGGTTACGTAATCACGCAAATTACGCGTGTTATTTTTGAAGGGGTATTACACCAATCATATAAAGCATACCAGTTGAGGAAGAAAATTGTAAAATTAGAGGATCATATAATTGTTTGTGGCTATGGACGAAATGGCTATCAAGCCAGTGTTGAATTGGCCGAACATAACGAGCAGTATGTAATTGTTGAAAAACGCGATCACGTCATTACCCGTATTCTTGAAAATCCTGACAACTTATATGTACAAGGTGATGCGAGCTCAGAAGAAGTATTAGAAGCAGCCCAAATTCGTAAAGCGAAGGCTTTAATAACAGCTCTTCCGAACGATGCTGATAACATGTTTGTGGTACTGACCGCTAGCGAAATGAACCCGGCTTTAAAAATAATTAGCCGGGCAAGTGATTTTAGATCAGACACAAAACTAAAGAGAGCAGGTGCTACTAACGTTATAATGCCTGATAGAATTGGTGGCCAACGAATGGCAAAATTGGTAACCCAGCCCGATGTTGTTGAGTTTATTGAATACATACTTTTACAAAGTGCGAAGGATGTTCAACTAATGGAAATTAGCTGCAGTAAATTAGCAGTAAGTAATTATAAAAAGACAATTCGGGAACTCAAATTGCGCGAAAAATCTGGAGCTAATCTTGTTGGTATAAAAACGGCTGAAGGAGCCTATATTTTCAATCCTTCACCTGACATTGAAATTACACCAGCAGATAAGTTATTTGTACTAGGTGCTCCTGGACAGATAAGTAAATTCGAACATTTGTTATACGATAACGAACGTCAAGTAACAGACATTGATAAAATAGTTTAAGCAACAATATTAAATAAATCACGTACATTTATTGATCAAATTACACAGTGTGTTTTAGACAAAAATACAAGTTTTAATAAATTTTTGATTTTTTGGTTCGCTTTTTGCAGAACTTCAATCGGATTTAAAAACCCAAATACTTAAATTATGAAAACAAAAAGATTTTTAGGAATAGGTATCGTAGCACTATCGCTTGTTGTAGCAATGGGCAGCTGTAAGTCAAAGGAAAAAGTTAGTACAAACAGTGAAGTTGGAACTATCTTGGAAAATATGCCTTGCGAAGATGAGGGCGAATCGGATAAGAATTACTTCCGCGCAAGTGGAATGGCTACAAGTTCAGACCTAAGCTTAGCTAAGGAAAAAGCTTTATTAAATGCCAAGCAACGCATTGTTACTTTGATTAACTCAAACACCAAATCGGTAACGGATCGCTATGTAAATGAGCGCGAATTTGGTGATGCCTCTGAATTTGAAGCCAAATTTGAAAACCTAACTCGCGAAGTAGCTGATGAGACTATTTCGAACATTGTTGTTGCTTGCGAAAAGGCAAGTGTACTAGCTAATGGCAAATACCGCGGTTTCATTGCAATTGAAGTGAGCAAAGAAGAAATCATGAACGGCATTGACAACAAACTTTCGCAAAATCAAAAATTACAAGTTGACTACGATAAAAAGAAGTTTGAAGAAATATTCAATCAAGAAATGGAAAAAATGGCAGCCGAAAAAGGTTTGTAATTCCTAAACAAAAACATTTGAAACCCTGGCAGATTAACTTCCGGGGTTTCTTATTTTTATATCAACATGTCGAGTACTACGCATTCACTTAAACCTATCTCAGAAAACTAATTAAGAAGGACTTGTCAGCATAAATAATTTACTTATCTTTGCACCCTCAAATTATATACTAAATATAGTAACATGTATTTAACAGCTGAAAAAAAGCAAGAGATCTTCGAGAAGTACGGAAAATCGAATTCTGATACTGGTTCTTCAGAAAGCCAGATCGCATTATTTACTTTCCGTATCTCGCATTTAACTGAACATTTAAAGTTAAATCGTAAAGATCATAGTACAGAACACGCGCTAATTAAATTAGTAGGTAAACGTCGTAGCTTACTTGACTATTTGAAGAAAAAAGATATCGTTAGATATCGCGCGATTATTGCAGAACTTGGATTACGTAAGTAAGCAATAATTTAAAAAGACTAAAGCAGCTTTCGAAAGAAAGTTGCTTTTTTTTTTGCGTCTTGGCACTTTCAAATATCAAAGTATCACATCCGCTTTACATCGAATTAACGAATCATTTAACCATTATCTCGCAAACACCATTCAGTAAGTTAATTTTTATGTGAGTTATAGAACCAAACTACCGCAATCCTAAAAAAGAATCCCTTTTTATTCATTATCTGAGGATATTGCATATCTTTGGCGGTGATATAGACGGATAAAAAAAGATAAGAAAATTATCATGATTAAACCATTAGAAAAAGTCATTGAACTAGGTGATGGCAGAACAATTACCATTGAAACTGGCAAACTAGCAAAACAAGCAGACGGCTCGGTAGTCGTTAAAATGGGTAACACCTATTTATTGGCCGCAGTAACATCTGCCAAAGACGCCAAACCCGATGTTGATTTCATGCCCTTAACGGTAGAATACAAAGAAAAATATGCATCTGTAGGACGCTTTCCTGGAGGGTTCCAAAAACGTGAAGCGCGTCCATCAGATTATGAAATATTAGTATCACGATTAATTGACCGTGCTCTACGCCCATTATTCCCTGAAGATTATCATGCAGACACTTTTGTGACTGTAAACTTGATTTCGGCAGATGGTGAAACTTCACCTGATTGCTTAGCAGGACTTGCTGCCTCTGCAGCACTTGCTGTTTCAGATATACCGTTTCAAACACCAATTTCTGAAGTACGAGTTGCTCGCATTGATGGCGAAATGAAAGTAAACCCAAATGTTTCGGAATTAGAAACAGCAGATATGGACATTATCGTTGCTGCTACCCTTGATAACATCATGATGGTAGAAGGCGAAATGTCAGAAGTTTCTGAAGCAGACCTATTAGAAGGAATGAAAGTTGCTCACGAAGCAATTAAAGTTCAGTGTCAAGCTCAGATTGAGATGATGGAAGCGCTTGGAAAAACAGAAAAGCGCGAATATTGTCACGAGGATAATGATGAAGAATTACGTGAGAAAGTTTGGAAAGCAACTTACGACAAAGCATACATTGTAGCAAAAGCGGCAAATCCTAACAAGCACGAACGCATTGAGGCCTTTGGTGCTGTTTGCGAAGAGTTCATCGCTGATAATTACTCTGAGGAAGATGAAGTTCCGAAGGGCTTAATTAAAAAATATTACCACGACGTTGAGAAAGAAGCTGTTCGCAGAGTCGTTTTAGATACAAAAATTCGTTTAGATGGTCGCCAGACAGACGAAATTCGTCCTATCTGGAGTGAAATCGATTACCTTCCGGGACCTCACGGTTCAGCGGTATTTACACGAGGTGAAACTCAATCACTTACGACTGTAACTCTAGGTACTAAGATGGATGAGAAATTAATCGATGATGTAATGTTCAAAGGGTACGATCGTTTCCTATTACACTACAACTTCCCTTCTTTCTCTACCGGCGATGCACGACCTAATCGTGGCACTAGCCGTCGTGAAGTTGGTCATGGTAACTTAGCACTTCGTGCACTTAAGCGCATGATGCCTGAAGATTATGCTTACACTGTACGTATTGTATCTGACATATTGGAATCAAATGGTTCGTCATCAATGGCAACTGTTTGTGCTGGAACATTAGCACTTATGGATGCTGGTGTACCAATCAAGAAAGCTGTTTCTGGTATCGCAATGGGATTAATTACCGATACTAAAACGGGTGAATTTGCAGTTCTTTCAGATATCCTTGGTGATGAAGATCACTTAGGTGACATGGATTTTAAAGTAACTGGAACACGAGATGGTATTACAGCTACTCAAATGGATATTAAAGTAGATGGTCTTTCTTACGAGGTTCTTGAAAAAGCATTGATGCAAGCGAAAGCCGGTCGTATGCACATTCTTGACAAACTGGAAGAAACCATTACTGAGCCTCGCGAAGATTACAAACCACATGCTCCACGAATCATTAAGATTCAAATTCCTAAGGACATGATTGGTTCTGTTATCGGACCTGGTGGAAAAATCATTCAAGAGATTCAAGCTGCTACCGAAACAGTTATTACCATTGAAGAAGAAGGTAATGTAGGTAATGTTGCTATTTCAGCTAACAACAAAGATGCGATTGATGCTGCATTAGCTCGCGTTAAAGCAATTGTTGCGGTTCCTGAAGTAGGTACGGTATATAAAGGAAAAGTAAAATCAATTGTTCCTTTCGGAGCATTTGTTGAAATTTTACCTGGAAAAGATGGTTTACTTCACATTTCTGAAATTGAGTGGAAACGACTTGAAAAAGTTGAAGATGCTTTGAAAGAAGGTGAAGAAGTTGAAGTGAAATTAATTGAGGTTGACCAACGTTCTGGTAAACTTAAGTTATCACGTAAGGTATTACTTCCTCGTCCGGAACGTAAGCCTAGGAAAGACGCTGAATAATAATTCTGCAAAATATATTAAAAGGCTGACTCTAGGAGTCAGCCTTTTTTGTTCCCTTAAAACTTTTTTTTAACTTCATCAATTCAACCTCCCTAGCATTTATACAAAATATTATAATGGAACACAACGAATGCTTTAGCCTGCTTAACGAACAGTTAAAAGACATATCAAAAGTAGAAATTCGCTCCCTAAGTCTGGCTGTTTTGCCAAGGCTAATGAATGTACTTCACATTAATCAAAACCATTGCAATGAGTGTAAACGCTTCACGAAAGAGGGTGAGGTATTTGTACATGATATTAGCCCTCTATTTGGTAATGACGTGAGAGCTAAGCGAAGTTTTGAGAATTGGGTAACAACATCGCAACAGCACCTTACAAACGTGCACCAACAGCAAACCAAGGGTAAATTATCAGCATCGTACGCAGCCATAGGCATGTTTCTGGGAATTATCATAGCAAGTGCTTACACTTGGTTAAGCGGCGGTGAGAATTATATTGGAATGGCAGGACTGGGATGGGCTGCCGGCACAATTGCAGGGTATATTACTGGTAAACTAACAGAAAATAAACTATCTAAAAACAATAAACTCTACTAAAAATTGAAAGATGAAACACCTGAAAATCCTTACACTTGTAGTACTCGCTACTTTATATTCGTGTGATATGAAGAAAAGCACATTCAACTATCCTGAAACTCGAAAAGGAGATGTTGTTGATGATTATTTCGGCACACAAGTTGCCGATCCATACCGTTGGTTAGAAGACGATCGTTCGGAAGAAACTGCCCAATGGGTTAAGGGACAAAACTACGTTACCTTCTCTTATCTTGAGACTGTACCTTTTCGAGACAAAATAAAGGAACGCCTAACTGAAGTGTGGAACTACCCACGTCGTTCAGCTCCCTGGAAAGCAGGTGGCAAATACTTCTTTACCAAAAATGATGGCTTGCAAAATCAAAGTGTTTATTACATGCAGGAATCATTAGATAGTGAAGCGAAAGTATTTCTTGATCCTAACAAATTATCGGATGATGGAACCGTATCGTTAGCTAATTTCTCTGTTTCGAAAGATGGTAAATATTTAGGTTACGGAACTTCAACTGGAGGATCTGACTGGCGTGAATTCTTTGTTAAAGATATCGAAACAGGACAAGATCTTGAAGATCACTTAAAATGGATCAAATTTTCGGGTATCACATGGTACAAAGATGGTTTCTTTTACAGTCGCTATCCAACACCCAAAGAAGGTGATGAGCTTAAAGGGCAAAACAAAGATAGCAAGGTATATTACCATAAAGTTGGCACTAAACAAGAAGACGATAAATTAATTTACGAGGACACTGAACATCCTGATTGGGGATTTGGTGTAGGTGTTACCGATGATAAAAAATACATGATCATCAGTGTAACAGAATCAACCAGTGGTAATGCGCTTTATTTTAAAGATCTTACCAAGAAGAATGCAGAAGTGGTTAAAGTGGTCACTGATTTCACGCAGGACTACTCGGTAATCGATCATTACGATGGTTACTTATGGGTTAAAACCAACGATAACGCCCCTAAATATAAAGTGGTTAAAATCGATGTCAATAATCCATCGCGTGAGAATTGGGTAGACCTTATACCAGAGGATGAAAAGAATGTATTGAGATCATTATCCGTATTAGGAGGCAAAGCCTTTGCTAACTATCAGGAAGATGCACATTCAGTCATTAAAACCTATGACCTCGATGGTAAATTCTTATATGATGTAGAAATGCCTTCGGTTGGAAGCGTTGGTGGTTTCTACGGTGAAAAAGAAGATGTTTCTACATTTTACACTTTCTCCTCATATACTTATCCTTCGGTTATTTTTAAATACGATATCGAAAACAATAAATCAGAATTATACCATAAGACAGAAATAGATTTCGACATTGATAACTACGAAACCAAGCAAGTATTCTACGAAAGCAAAGACGGAACAAAAGTGCCGATGTTCATCGTACATAAAAAAGGCCTTGAATTGAATGGAAACAATCCAACTTGGCTTTATGGATACGGTGGCTTCAATGTTAGTTTAACTCCACGTTTTGATATCCGTCGATTAGTTTGGTTAGAAAATGGTGGTGTATTTGCTGTTGCCAACCTGCGCGGAGGTGGCGAATATGGTGAAGAATGGCACAAAGCAGGTACATTAATGAATAAGCAAAATGTATTTGATGATTTTATCTCTGCTGGCAAATACCTTGTATCGAACAAGTACACTAACCCTAAATTACTTGCTGCTCAAGGTGGATCAAATGGAGGTTTATTAGTGGGCGCAGTTATTAATCAAGCGCCTGACTTATTCCGTGTGGCCTATCCGCAAGTGGGTGTATTGGATATGTTACGTTATCAAAAATTCACCATTGGCCGCTACTGGGCAACAGACTATGGTACAAGCGAGGATAATAAAGAAATGTTTGAATATTTATATAAGTATTCGCCACTACACGCCATTGATGGAAAATTGAACTACCCTTCAGTGATGGTAACAACTGCTGATCACGACGATCGTGTAGTGCCTGCCCACTCATTTAAATATATTTCTGCGTTACAAGAAGCCTATACTGGTTCTCGCCCGATGATGATTCGCATTGAAACAGATGCCGGCCATGGAGCAGGAAAACCAACCTCAAAAACCATTGAAGAGTGGACTGATTTATATACCTTTGCTTTCGATCAAATGGGAATTACTCCTAAGTATTAATTCCTACATTTAATATTTAAAAGATGTCTTAAAAGTGGAGTTTCACAATGGTTCTACTTTTAAGACATCCTTTTTTAAACTATGAATAAACTCAACAAAAAATACCTTGTCATCGAAGGCAACATAGGCTCGGGCAAATCAACACTTGCCAAGCAATTATCAAACGACTACAATGCTCGTTTGGTACTTGAAACATTCGCTGACAATCCTTTTTTACCAAAATTTTACGAAAACAAAGAACGTTTTGCCTTTCCATTGGAGTTATCTTTTTTGGCCGAACGCTACAAACAGCTAAAAAAAGACTTTGACACAGGTGATTTATTTCATGACATCACCATTGCCGATTACCATTTTTTTAAATCCTTAATTTTTGCAGCTAAAACATTACCACCAGATGAATACCGCTTGTATCGTCAAATATTTGATATCATCTATGGGATGACTCCGGTACCCGATCTATATGTATACATACATCGTCCAACTAATATTTTACTTAATCAAATTGCACTACGAGGACGTGACTATGAGCAAAGTATCGAAGCTAACTATCTGGACGACATACAAGAAGGATACTTTCGTTTCTTTAAAGAACACCCCGAACTAAAGGTATTGCTCGTTAATGTTGAAGACCTGAACTTCGAAAAAGATCCTACAATTTATCAAGCCATAATCGATCAAATTAGTAAATCATACCCTACCGGAATTACACGAATTAACCTCCGTTCAACATTAAGTTAAAAACAATTACATTTATTTAACAGAAATTTCGTAGATTTAATACCAAACAGAGGGGTATGTATGATTGTTATAAATTCAGATAATATCTATATTTGCAATAATTATAGAACCAATCTTTTATATATTAAAAACATTCTTAAATTTGTAGAGTTCATCTATGAAATTAAGTTACAAAACAAATAATTGGGTAAACATTATGAAAAAAACAAGAATCAACCTATTTGCATCTCTGGCACTTGCAGCTTTAATGGTAAGTTGTGCCGGGTTGGATAAGATGAAAAAAGACGCACCTGGTGTAAAATATACCGTAACTCCTGAAGTTCTGGAAACACATGCAGGTAAAGTTGATGTTGAGATTAAAGTTCAGATTCCTGAAAAGTATTTTGACAAGAAAGTATCTTTAGAAGCTACTCCTGTATTAGTTTATGAAGGAGGCGAAACTGCTTTCCCAGCTTACAAGCTACAAGGTGAAAGTTTTGAAGGAAATGACAAAGTTATTTCTTACACTAATGGTGGATCATTTACTTACAACAACTCTGTTGAGTACAATGAAAACATGAGAGTGTCTGATTTAGTTGTTCGTATCAAAGCTACCAAAGGAAGCAACACTTCAGAGTTTGATGATTTCAAAATTGCTGATGGTGTAATTGCTACTTCTTCTTTAGTTGCTGACCAAGGTGCACAAGCTGCAATTGGTGCTGACGGATTCGAACGTATTATCCCAGAAGAAAAATTAGCTGACATCTATTTCCTTATTCAGCAAGCAAATGTTCGCG
This sequence comes from Carboxylicivirga fragile, assembly GCF_050589805.1. Taxonomy (NCBI): domain Bacteria; kingdom Pseudomonadati; phylum Bacteroidota; class Bacteroidia; order Marinilabiliales; family Marinilabiliaceae; genus Carboxylicivirga; species Carboxylicivirga fragile. The sequence continues at coordinate 62,675 of NZ_JBNGOY010000033.1, forward strand.
GAACTGAATTAAGAAAAGAAGAAATTGCTGTTTTGAAAGACTTTATCAAAGAAGCTCAGGCTGCTGAAAATAAAGAATTCAAAGGTGTTCAGATTTCTGCTTATGCATCTCCTGACGGACCAACTGACTTGAATACAAAAATTGCTTCGAAACGTGAAAAAGCTGCTAAAGATTATTTAGCTCGCGAGTTGAAAAAAGCAAAAGTTGAAGGTGCTCAAGATGCTGACTTCTTTACTTTGAAAAACACTCCTGAAGATTGGGAAGGTTTCAAAACACTTATGGAAAATTCTGACGTACAAGACAAAGAACTTATTCTACGTGTTCTTTCTATGTACAGCGATCCTGAAGTACGTGAGCGTGAAATCAAGAACATGTCAGAAACTTTCAAAGTAATTGCTGACGACATTCTTCCTAAATTACGTCGTTCTAAAATGGCTGTTAACGTTGATGTTATTGGTAAATCTGACGAAGAACTTACTTCTATCTCAAAAAGTTCTCCTAGCGACTTAAATATCGAAGAGTTACTTTATGCTGCTACTTTAACTAAAGATGCTGCTGAGCAAGAAGCTATTTATACTGCTGCTGCTGCTAAATATCCTAAATGCTGGAGAGCTCAAAACAACGTAGGTGTTGCTCTTTATGCTCAAGGAAAAGTTGCTGAAGCTAAAACTGCTTTCGAAAAAGCTAATACAATTAAGGCTGGTGTTGCTGAAGTTAATAACAACTTAGGTGTTGTTGCTCTTCGCGATGGTGACTTAGCTAAAGCAGAAGAGTTCTTCGGAGCTGCTGCTGGTGCAGGTGCTGAGCTTGATAATAACTTAGGTATCGTTTCTATCCACAAAGGAGAGTATGACAATGCAATTCGTTACTTCGGTAACAGCACTAATTGCAACGCTGCTTTAGCTAAAATCTTAGCTGGAAAATACGATGCTGCTTTATCTACTATCAATGCTAACACTATGGAAGTAGGTTTCAAATATTACTTGAAAGCTATCGTTGGTGCAAGAACTGGTCAGAATGACTTAATGTTTGACGCATTACGTAAGGCAACTGAGTTAGACGGTAAATTCAAAGGTTTAGCTGTTAAAGATCTTGAATTCGCTAAATTCTTCGAAGATGCAACTTTCAAGTCTATCGTTCAATAACAATTGATCGAAATAAAATATTAAAGGGAGACTCTAGCGAGTCTCCCTTTCTTTTTGGCTTTAAAGAAGCTTTTATACCATTTGAACTATGAATGTGGCCTTATTATACCAATTGTATTCCAAAATGATTGATAAATCATTTTGCTAATTACAATGGTTAATGCCGATACAAAAGCACAGATTGATTTTTTTA